>JAEINM010000348.1 GCA_016342385.1 Spirochaetaceae bacterium
CTGCGGCCCCCGGTTCACCATCATAAAAGACAGGCCCTATGACCGCCTGTATACCAGTATGTCCCCTTTCCCCATGTGCTCTCTCTGCGGGGATGAATATGGGAATCCCGAAAATCGCCGGTTTCATGCTCAGCCCAATGCCTGTTCACAGTGCGGCCCCCAGCTGAAACTGATACACAAGGACAAGACTGAACTTGCTGGCAACAATGCCGTTCACTTCACGGCTCAATTATTGGCGAAGGGACAAAGGGCTGCCATAAAAGGACTGGGAGGTTTTCATTTTGCCTGTGATCCTTTGAACGAATCAGCTCTTTCCCATCTCAGGAAAAAAAAATCACGGCCTCATAAATCTTTTGCCCTGATGATGAGGGATATTGAACAGATCCGAAAATACTGCCATGTATCTGCCATTGAAGAAGAAGCTCTGCTTTCTATTTCAGCACCCATAGTACTTCTGAAAAAGAAGAATGGGAAACTCGATAGAGTATCACCGGATAATAATTATCTGGGAGTGATGCTCCCCTTCACTCCTCTCCATCATCTTCTTATGAAAGAAATACCTCTATTGATAATGACCAGTGCCAATAAGAGAGATGAACCACTGGCTATTGAGGATTTTACCGTCATCAGTCTGATGAATGAGGGGTTTGTAGATTTTATCCTCACTCATAATAGAGAAATAATTAACCGCTGCGATGACTCCATCATTCAGTTTGTTCATGGAAAAATACAATTTATCCGCCGGTCCAGAGGATATGTCCCCCATCCAGTTCTCATTCAGTCTTCCTCAGACAAGGCAATACTCTGTATGGGCGGCAATCTGAAAAACACTTTTGCCCTGAGAAAAGGGGATAAGATATTTATGTCTCAGCACATTGGAGATTTAACAGATTACCTCAATTACACATATCAGAAAAATCAGATTGAGGATTTTTCCCGTCTGATCGATATCCAACCGGAAGAGACCCGGTGCGATGCCCATCCCTCTTATGAGAATTACAGCACTAATTCAATACACATCTACCACCATCACGCCCACATGCTCAGTGTTATGGCAGAATATAATTTAAGGGGATCCGAATATGTAGGGGTCATCTGTGATGGAACCGGCTTCGGGACTGATAATTCTATATGGGGATTTGAATTCTTAAAAAACTCACGAGACAACAAGACCTTTGAAAGAATAGCTCATCTGAATTATTTCCCTCTTCCGGGAGGTGAAAAAGCCATAAGAGAAATAGACAGAATCGCCATTGCTCTGACAGAAGACAAAGAGAAACTCCCTTTCTCTAATAAGAGGGTCACCTTAATCCGAAACCTGATACAATCGGGAATCAATTCACCCATGACATCATCGCTGGGACGTCTTTTTGACGGGATGGCTGCTATTCTGGGTCTCGTTGAAACCGTTGAATACGAAGCGAGAGGAGCTATGATTCTTCAGAGAGAAGCTGAATCAGTCATAAATCCTCCTGAAACAGGATATGCAACTGAAATCCGCGTAGGAGAGAGAATCATTACAATAGAATACAGAATGCTGATGAAAGCCGTTCTTACAGATATTCTAAGCGATGTCGAAGTACCTGTCATAGCCTGGAAATTCCACAAATGGATTAGTGATTCCATCATCTCGGTTCTTCAGCATCTCTCTGCTACAAAAATAATACTATCGGGAGGTTGTTTCCAGAATACACTCCTGACCACCATGGTGACAAAAGCCCTGATAGAAAATGATTATGATGTGTATAGGAATAGCATTGTACCTCCCAATGACGGGGGGATTGCCCTTGGACAGGCTTATTTTTAATTTGATTGATACACTGAGAGGAGTCATAATATGTGTCTTGCAACACCTGTAAGAATTGTAGAACTAGGGGAAAACCCTATGGTCGCCGTAGAAAAAGACGGTGTAAATTTTACTGTTTCCGCCAACCTGTTCCCGGATGTACAAATAGGAGATTATGTTCTGGTTCATGCGGGATTTATTATTCAGAAAATAGATACTCGAGAAGCTCAGGAGAGAATCGAGATGATTAATGAACTCTACAGGAGCGAACTGTGACGGGTATAAAAGAGAAAATACGGCTCATTCAGAAAAATATACAAATACCTTTGGGAAAAGAGATAAAACTGATGGAAGTTTGTGGAACTCACACGATGAGTATTGCTGCAAATGGCATTCATTCTCTTCTACCAGAGGGGATCAGACTTATCAGCGGCCCCGGTTGTCCCGTTTGTGTGACCTCTCAGAAGGACATCGAGTCGGCATTGATTCTGGCGAGAAAAGACAATGTTTTAATCACCACTTTTGGAGATATGATCAGAGTTCCTTCTGGAAAAGACCGTCTGGAAAACTATAAAAATGTCCATATTGTTTATTCTCCTATGGAGTCTCTTGATCTGGCCATGGAAAATCCCGAAAAGGAAGTCGTTTTTATGGGAGTCGGTTTTGAAACGACAGCCCCGCTTATAGCGTCTACGATTACAGAAGCTGATAAAAGAAAAATAGAGAATTTTTCCACCTTGTGTCTCCATAAAACCATACCTGCAGCATTGGAATTAATATTATCTTCTAAAGATTCAGAAATCGATGGCCTTATTCTGCCCGGACATGTGTCAGCAGTCACCGGGTCTGCCTATTATGATTTCCTTCAAGATCAGAAAACTCCCGGTGTCATAACGGGTTTTGATGGCCTGAACATTATGGAAAGCATATATCTGCTTACCAGAATGATTCTCGAATCGAAAACAAATATTCTCAATAACTACACAACAGTTGTCAATAAAAAAGGCAATACCGATGCCATGGAATTATTGGATATAGTGTTTGAACCATCTGATGCAGACTGGAGGGGGATCGGGGTTATTCCAGGTAGCGGGCTCAAAATCAGAGACCAATATAAACAATTTGACGCCCTTGAAAAGTTTCCCATGGATCCTCTGCACATTGAAGAACCGAAAGGCTGTCTCTGCGGTCTTATTCTCATGGGTAAAGTGACTCCCCCCGAGTGCCGTCATTTCGGCACGAGCTGTACCCCCCTTAGACCTGTCGGCCCCTGTATGGTTTCATCGGAAGGGACCTGTGCAGCATGGTATAAATACGGAAGGGGAGATAAAAACAGTGACAGATAACATAACGATGACTCATGGTTCCGGTGGTCGGCAGATGCACAATCTGATTCATGATCATCTCATATCCAGACTGCAGAATGGGATTCTGGAAAAACTGGATGATAGCGCACGATTACAAAATGCCAATACTGACAGATTGGCAATGACCACAGACAGCTATGTGGTCAGTCCTCTCTTCTTTAAGGGCGGGGATATCGGACGGCTATGCGTGTGTGGAACTGTGAATGATCTTGCTACAAGCGGAGCGGAGGCTTCCTATCTGTCTCTGGCTTTTATACTTGAAGAGGGCTTCCCCCTTGATGATTTAAAGAAAATCATAGATTCCATTGCTGAAACAGCGAAAGAAGCAGATGTAAAAATTGTAACTGGTGATACCAAAGTAGTGGAAAAAGGGAAAGGAGACGGTATTTACATTAATACCTGCGGAATAGGTTTTATTCCCGATGGTGTAAACCTCTCCACGTACAATGGTGCCCCGGGAGATCTGATTGCTGTAACAGGTTCTATCGGCAACCATGAGACAGCCCTGATGCTGGCCAGGAATCTATTGAAGTTTGATACTTCAATAAGTAGTGATGCTGCGCCTCTCAATAAAAAAATTTCCCGACTCTTAAAACTGACTAAGGGGATTAAAACAGTCAAAGATCCCACCCGGGGAGGCCTGGCTTCAGCTTTATCAGAAATAGCCGAACATTCCAACTGTGAAATTATACTGCAGGAGGACAAAATTCCCGTTGATAAAGATGTACAGGCCGTTTGTGAACTGGCTGGTCTGGATCCCCTTTTTCTGGCCAATGAGGGCAAATATGTCATTGTCTGTGATCCATCGTCTGCCGATGCTATCACTCAAGTATTTCCCAAGGCTGAATTTATTGGAGAAATAACGGATAAACAACCAAAAGGGAGATTATTGATAGAGACTGTCTCCGGTGGATTGCGTAAAATAGGCATGCTGGAGACGGCTCAATTGCCGAGAATCTGCTGACATGCTTTTCTTTTCCAGACTATGAAAGAGACTTTTCCTTCTATAGAAGCTTAGCAAATTCCTCAACTGGTTGCGGTTTTCCGCAATAAAAGCCCTGAACAATATCACATTTCATAGATCTCATATAATCCAGTTGCTCTTCTGTTTCAATTCCTTCCGTTACTATCCGGAACCCCAGAGCATGACCCATTGTAATAATGGACTGAACAATAGCCCACTCCACAGTATTTTCCCGACTATTGGGAATAAAGGATTTATCTATTTTCAATTCATTTAAAGGCAGTTTCTTTAAAAGAGAAAGAGAAGAATATCCCGTACCGAAATCATCCAGTGAGATCTGCACACCCAGAGTCCTTAAAGAGTGTAAAATATTTATTGTATGCTCAAAATCACTAATAGCTGTTGATTCAGTAATTTCAATACAGAGAGATTCTGGAGGAAGCTCTGCGTTTTCCAGAATATGCTGTATATCCTCAACAATTTTTCTAT
>JAEINM010000349.1 GCA_016342385.1 Spirochaetaceae bacterium
AATTGATAACATCGGCTTTTCCTACCCGGGAGGGGATCCCGTACTAAAAGGTATAAATATCGAGATCAGAGAAGGGGAGAAAACAGCTCTCATTGGCCCCAACGGCTCCGGTAAGACCACTCTATTTCTCATTTGCTGCGGAATTCTGAAGAGTGGAACGGGATCTATCAGAGTAAACGGGAAAGAGATTCAATTCAAAAAATTCAATCCCGAAATATCCTACCTTTTTCAATCTCCCGATGATCAGCTGTTCTCATCCACCATATTTGAAGATGTGGCCTTCGGCCCCATGAATATGGGGATGAAAAAAGATGATGTCAGAGAAATTGCCCTACAAGCCCTTGAGAGAGTCGATTCCTCCGATCTGGCTGACAAAGCTCCCTTTCATCTGTCGGGAGGAGAAAAGAGAATGGCGGGGATAGCCTCCCTTCTCTCTATGAATCCCAAAGTTCTTCTCTTTGATGAGCCGACGGCCAATCTGGATTCACGGAATAAACGCAAAGTGATTGAACTTATTCAGAGTATGACTGAAACTCTTTTTATCTCCTCTCACAACCTGGAGTTTCTCCTGGAAACATGCACTCGGGTTATTGTGATTGATGAAGGTCAAATAGTAGCTGATGGACCGATAAAAAAAATCATGTCCCATGAAAAGCTGATGAATGATCATGGACTGGAAAAACCCCACTCACTGGTTCCCCATCAGGTAAAACATCACCATACATAAAACTTTAATACAGACGTACAGCCGAAGGATTAAAAACGGCATAGAGAACATCTCCTTCACAGACTCCTAAAAGATGAAGTGCTGCACTGGTCATTCGGGATTTAACAGGGACACCACAGTCCAATGTCAGAATGAACCGGTCCTCTTTGTAGGATTCAATTGAAACAAGAGTTCCTTTGAGCTGATTGTATTCTCCCTCGTCAGTTTTTTCTCTACAGAGAAAAACATCATTAGCTGATATAACCGCAGCAGAATATTCCCCTTGTCTCGAAGGACAGGAAAAGGATAAATTCCCTGTTATGAAACTGGAGTGCAGCCCTTCCCTATAACGATAGGAACCCTTGAAAATATTCTCATGATGGTCTACCGGTGAACCCCGATAGAGATCAATTAACACATCAGAGACTCTATAGGCCAGACCTCTGTTATGAGAACAGAGAATGATACTCATACCTCTTTCCCGCAGCTTGATAATGAGAGTCTCTATTTTATGTGATGTCTCCTTATCGACATTGGCATCGGGTTCATCGAGGATGAGGATAGAGGGATTTATCATAAGAGCTCTGGCTATTGCGACTCTCTTCCTCTCTCCCCCGGATAACTCGCGGGCTTTTCTCTTTTCAAATCCCGCCAGTCCCACAAGATTGAGAGTCTCACTGATAAGAGAAGATTCATCTTTAATCTTTATCCCTGAAAACCAAAGTGGTGAAACCAGATTATTATAAACTGATCCGTGAAATAAATAGGGTTCCTGCTGGACAAGTATTGACTGTTTGAGCCGTTCAGAAGCATGAAGAGACTTCCCGAACAAAAAAATCTCTCCACGAAGAGGCTGCAGAAGCCCGCAGAGGATTTTCAGGAAAGTTGTCTTTCCCGAACCGTTATGGCCCCGAAACACAGTGACTAAGCCTTTTTGAAGACCTAATTCCGGAATATTCAGAACAGGATCAACGGAACTGGATTTCCCGGCCTGGGAATAGAAAAAAAGCAGATTCCTGATCTTATAGAGTTCTTCAGTCATGATGAACCACCTTATGAATCAGGAAATTCAGCACAAACGCTATAATCATTAACACTAATCCCAGTGCCAACCCCAATTCAAACTCACCTTTGCTGGTCTGCAGAGAGATCGTAGTTGTAATGGTTCTGGTATACCAGCGAATATTGCCGCCGAGCATCATCGATACGCCGACTTCACCGATCACTCGTCCGAATCCGGCCAGAACTGCCGAAAGAATCGGATTCTTCATCTCTTTCAGCATCATGAGATAATAGGGAAATCCCGAAGCTCCCAGGGTTTTCAAGGTTTCGGGAAGACGGGGATCCATATCGGAGACACTGCCGTAGACCATGGAAGTAATAATAGGTAGAACTAGAATAACCTGACCAATAATAATTGCGACCGGGGTAAAAAGTAATCCCAATTCCCCCAATGGTCCCGAGCGGGCCACCAGAGAATAAACCAGCAGACCGACCACAACCGTTGGTAGAGCCATTAGACTGTTAACGACAACCAGAGTAAACTTTTTCCCTGTAAAAGATTTTAATTTGAGAAGAAATCCCAGAGGAATCCCCGCAAGAGAAGCCCAGAAAATAGAGGTCAAAGAAAATCGGAGAGAGGTCAGGCAGATGGCCACCAGTTCCCGATCTCCTGAAATTATGAGTTTTAAAGCCTCAAACAGAACATTCATAAACCGCTAATTTTTCCGCGGGCTATGGACATCGGGATAAAAAAGCTGTTCTCCGTTCTTTATATAACGGCCTATTATAGACTGACCTTCCGGAGAGGTTACAAATACGATAAACTCCATGGCGCCGGCATAATTGACATGACTGTGTTTCTCCGGGTTTACAGCGATAATTCCATAGGGATTGAAGAGACTTTGATCTCCCTCCACCAGAACCTGAAGATCCAGTTTATCTTTTAAGGCCAGATAGGTTCCTCGATCGGTCAGCGTATACCCCTGAACTTCATTGGTCATTGTCAGCACAGACCCCATGGCCTGTCCTGTCTCTTTATACCATGTCCCCGAGGGAAAAATCCCCGTATTGGACCACAATTCTTTCTCTTTTGTATGGGTTCCCGAATCATCTCCCCGGGAGAGAAAATCCATCTCCTTCAGAGCGATCTGTTTCAAAGCTTCCGAGGCATTGGTCATCCCCCGTATCCCAGCCGGGTCAGAGACCGGACCGAGTATGACAAAATCATTATGCATGACATCGCGGCGATTGATTCCGTACCCCTCTTCCACAAAAGCATCCTCTCTCGATCGGGCATGGACAAGAATCAGATCCACATCGCCATTCTCCCCGTGTGTAATCGCCTTTCCTGTACCAACTGCTATGACATCGACCTGTATTCCATATTTTTCCTGAAATACCGGCAGCAGTTCTGCCAGCAGACCGGAATTTTCGGTACTGCTTGTCGTCGCCATCCTGATATGCTGTAAAGATTTTTCCTGCTTTCCCTCAGCGCAAAGATTCACTGAAAAAAAGACCGTAAATACTGTTATCAGTAATAAGGGAACATTCATTGACACAAAAAAAATTTGCAGTACCTTTACTGCATTAGACTTCCTATAGAGCACTTTGTTTGATCTCCTTTCCAAAGGGGAGGCAATCCGGTTTCCCGCAATACCCTCGACGCTTCATAGCGTACCGACCGCTCCCCCTTAGACTGGTGTCCTTAGGCTGAAGCGGTTCGAAGATTGTATTTGTTCCTAATTATATCTTTATTTTAAGGAGATTTTCAAATTATAAACAAAAGAGTATTGGTCGTTTGATATTTTTATTACTACAGAAATGTATCGGTGGGTTCGAGGGGAATTAATTATTTAATTTAAGAGATTAAACTGTGTTTTTTGCAGCCGGGATTCCTCTTAAAGCCCTTCTGTACTTAAATCCTCATCTATATCAGGCCAATGGATACCATAACCACCACCAGCAATAGTCCAGTTTTGTCTGGATTTTTTTGAAGCATGCAACAACCTCGGATACCAGGCAAGAGGTACTGATATTGTTCTTCCATCCATTAAATCGACACTCATTGAATCTTCTGAAAAATGTATATTTTTTACTCTTTCATCAGCTTCCGGTGCTAAAATACCCATCCCAGGCCTCCAGAATTACCCTTTCATTTTCTTTTACAATTGTTTCTAATCGATTGAGATCTTTTCGGGTCCAATACGCAACACAGTTGGCATTACTGATATCCCTCTTTTATTTTAGCAGTTATCATTCTAATTTCCTACTTTATTTTTTGTCCAATTATTTATACATGAGAAAATGAGCTGGAGCTTTATAATAAAAGAGCATTTCAGTGTTTCGATAGATTTATCTGCAGACAAGAAACAGATCCACATTGCCATTTTCACCATAGAATTGGATTACAATGTGTTCCTCCGTTTTATTTAATGACTAAAATATCTAACGTAAATTAACATAATTCCCAGATCTGCTAATAAGTGTGAAATAACAGAGAAAAATATTGAATTATACTTTTTCCTCATAAATCCCCAGAAATATCCAACCCCGAAAATAATTATAGTAAAAATGAGTCCATACCAGATAGAAAATAAATTGATAGTCGTAATTAAATGATAAGATGCATAAAAAAGTGATGAGATAATTAGAACCTTAGTTGGCGTAACTATTTTTTCCAGCTTATTAAAAATATATCCTCTCCAGTAAACTTCCTCAAAAACGGAATTGGCAAATATCATAAGGAATAGTAATAGGATTATATATTCGTTATTAATATTCCAGCTGTCTAACATTGACTGCATCTGGTCTATTTCCATTACATATTTTTCCAGGAAAACGAAAAATACATATATTGAAGTACAAAAAATGATTCCAATCGCTGATGCAGGAAT
>JAEINM010000350.1 GCA_016342385.1 Spirochaetaceae bacterium
CCAGGAAAATTCCCAGAATAACACTTAAGGAGTGGGGGTAACTGTTCAGTGATAATTCATTGCTGCAGATGATATGCTGCTTTATGGATTTATTTTTCCATTCCTGGTCTTTCACTTTTTTTATTCTATTGAGATGGGTTTTCAAGTTAAAGCTTATCAGGTCCTCTACTAGTGTAATCTGTGCTACCTCTTTGAATTTCCCGAGAAGATCTATTGTCCGTCTGATGCTGTTTTGACTCAAATCTACAGCAGATTGAATATCTTTATTATCGATTTTATTTTTTGCCAGAAGATTTTCCAGGATACTGACTGATGTTAAGGCATTTCCCAGCGGGGTGTTGATTTCATGGGAAATCCCGACCATCATAAATTTTATGGCCATTATCTTCTCTTCATGGATCATCATCTGGCTGGCATCCCAGCTGGCAGTGATATAATCCTTAAGCTGTTTATTCTCTATGGAGATTTTCTCCTTCTTTAATTTCAGTTGTTTTTCTGATTCTAAGGCGGTGTAAACAAAGAGAGAGAAGAGTAATATAGAGATGAGAAGCAGGCTGTAGAGGAGTATCGTTCCTATCCCCTGCTGGTAGGCTGTAAAACCGGCAGCTAAGAGGGTAAAAATCAAGAGTATTCCTGTCATTATTCCCACATTTCGTAAAGAGGGTTTGATCATTTAGGATTTATCTTCCCCATAGACTGTGTTCATTCTCATTTTTTCCCCGAACTACTAAAAGTTTTATAGGCTTATCTTATAGGAGCAGGCTTGTGAAATCAAGCAAAATTAAAAGGGTACAAAATAGTGAAAAAACAATCGATTTATGAAAATGAATGATATTTAATTTCTCATAATATTTTCTTATGAAAATTCCTTCAATTATAATCCTATAATCTAGTGTATATGACATTTTATTGCTGAAATTACATCCCCCGATTATTAAGGAAGTCTAAATGAGTACCGAAAGAATTTTGTATCCTTTGACTAATGCGCAACAAAGAATTTGGAACACTGAAAAACTATATCCAGGGACTAGTGTTTCTAATCTATCAGCAGAATTTATTATTGGTGCTGATATTAATATTGAGATTTTGAAAAAGGCAATAAAAGATGTGGTTTTAAAGAATGAGGGATTACATTTACGTCTAATATTGAGTGGAGAAGAAGTTAAACAGTATATATCTAAAGTTCGGCATTTACATATTGAAGTAGTTGATTTTAGAAGTGGAACAGATCCTCAAAAAGCAATTGATTATTTTACAGCAAAAGTTCAAATCCCATTTGTTTTGGATGATACACAGTTATTTGAATTTAATATTTCGAAGTGTCATAATGGGAAAATCGGTGTTTTTGCAAAAATCCATCACATTATTTCTGATGGTTGGACTTTTATTATGCTTTTTAATCAGATAAAACAGTATTATGATGCCCTTATTTGTGATCAGAACGTGTCTCTCGAAAAGAGCTGTTCTTATCTTGATTATATTACGAGTGAAAAGAGCTATATTGGTTCTGAACAGTTTGAATCAAGTAAAGAATTTTTCAATAAAAAGTTTTCCCATCTGCCTGAATTCTTTAATTTCCCAATAAAATATAATGACAGTCGAGATCTGGAGGGTAGCCGTAAAAGACTTTATATTTCACAGGAGTTGAGGCTTGCTATTGAACTGTATTGTAAGGAAATGAAAATATCTGTTTTAAACTTTTTTTTGACTCTATTATTTATCTATTTTAATAAAGTGACACAAAAACGGGATATGGTTTTAGGTACTGTAACTCATGGGCGATTGGGAAAAAGTGAAAAGAATATGGCTGGTATGTTTGTAAATACTTATGCTATTAGAGAAACTGTTACAATTAATGAAACTGCTGCAGAATTAATGAAAAGAATAACCGCTGAAATTAAAGATATGTTTAAACATCATAAATATCCATATAATTTATTAATAAGAGATTTACGACCAAAACTAAAAAAATCAAACCTGATTGAAGTCCTTTTTAATAATAGAAATATTAATACATCTTGGCCTTTGGGTTCATTTTTTTCAGGTTATGAGTCATTTCCGTTACTTATAAGATTATGTGAACATATTGATTCTAAGAGCTGGGAATTGGAATTTGATTATAGAACAGCCTATTTTAACGAAACTGATATTGATCAGATATTTAAGCATTGTCTAACTTTGATTAAGGACATTATAGGGAATCCTCAGAAAAAGATATCCCAACTGGATTTACTTTCCAGGGAAGAAAAGCACCACCAACTGGTTGAGTTTAATCAGACAAAAGTCGATTTTCCTAAAGATAAAACAATTCATGAACTGTTTGAAACTCAGGTGAAGAGATCTCCAGACAGCATAGCTGTTATATTTGGGGATAAGACGCTAACCTATGGTGAACTGAATGAAAAGTCCAACAGTCTTGCAAGATTATTGAGAAAAAAAGGTGTAGTTGAAGATACAATTGTAGGATTATTACTTGATAGATCTTTAGAAATGATTATCGCAATATTCGCTGTATTAAAATCTGGAGGAGCTTACCTGCCCTTAGCAACAGACAATCCATTAGAGAGAATTGATTTTTTATTAGATGATAGTGGCTCAAAGTTATTATTATCAACTAACAACTACTTTGAAAAGCTTCATTTCGATGGTGAAATTATTGATATGAATAGTAGTTTTCTGTATCAAGCAGACATTTCTAATTTAAATCTTGCTCTGAAACCGGAAAATCTGGTTTACATAATCTATACTTCAGGTTCAACCGGGAAACCTAAAGGTGTTATGGTAGAGCACAGGAATGTTGTAAATCTATTATATGCATTATTGAAACGATATCAATTTACAAATAGTGATACTTTCCTTTTAAAAACAGCCTACTCATTTGATGTCTCGATTTTTGAGATCTTTGGTTATTTTTTAGGTGGTGGCAGGTTAGCCATTCTGGCACCTGATGAAGAAAAAAATCCCCGCCAGATAGTAAAAGCAATGGTTAAACATTCTGTATCATATTTAACGTTTGTACCTTCAATGCTGGATCTCTTTTTGACAGTGGTCACTAAAGAAGATGCAGATTCTATAAAAACTTTAAAATATGTGATTTCAGCAGGAGAGGCACTCAAGGCTAAGACTATAGATAATTTTTTTGATATTATGAGCCAGTACAAGATAGAAAATTTATATGGACCGACAGAAACTACAGTCTATTCAACCTGGTCTCGTCTCTCTGATTATAAAAAAAATAAGAAAATACCCATAGGCAAACCGATTTCCAATATTACCCTGTATATCGTTGATAAAACTCTAAATTTATTACCACTTGGATTACCTGGAGAATTGTGTATATCCGGAATAGGGCTTGCTCGAGGATACTTAAACCGTCCGGAACTGACAGAGGAAAAGTTTGTGAATAATCCTTTTGTTCCGGGGACGAGAATGTATCGAACGGGAGACCTTGCCAAATGGCTGCCCGATGGTAATATCGAGTATCTTGGAAGGATTGATAATCAGGTTAAAATAAGAGGTTTCCGTGTAGAGTTGGGCGAGATAGAAGCGCAGCTATTGAATCATCCGGCAATAAACCAGGCTATTGTTACTCTTAGTGAGAATATACAGGGGGGTAGGTCTTTAGTCGCATATTTGGTCGCCCGGGCAGATTTAGACATAAGCTTTTTGAAAAAGGATCTTGGACAAAATTTGCCTGATTATATGATTCCTGCTCACTTTGTGTTTCTCCATGAGATGCCACTGAACTCAAATGGTAAAACTGATAGAAAAGCATTGCCGGAAGTTAATAGGGGGTCAAGGCAAATAATAAATGATTTTATTGCACCGAGAAATATTACAGAAGAGGCTATAGCTCAGGTCTGGCATAAAAAACTCTGTGTAGATAAGATCGGAATAGATGATGATTTTTATGATCTCGGAGGTGATTCTCTTCAGATCGTGGAGTGTAATTATCTCCTTTCCCGGGATTATAATCTAAAAGCAGAATCAACTTTCCAGTTTACTACAATACGGGAACTGGCAAAATTACTAAAAGAGAATCAGGAGCCATTAAGTCATAAATTTGAAAGAATTAAGGCTGATTTTCCAGCTGAAAGGGTTGTCTCCCCTGAAAATAGAGAATTTATCGATAAAATGAAATCTTATAACCGGAAAAATAAAGACTTCTATTTAAAAAATGTATCAAAGAAGAAAACTTTTAATCATATATTATTAACCGGGGCGACAGGGTTTCTGGGAGTTCATCTCTGTGCAGACCTGTTAGAATCCGGCACAGCAACAATTTATCTATTGATTAGAGCGGTTGATTTATCTGAAGCAGAAAATAGAGTGAAACAAAAACTGTCATATTATTTTGATGATTCCTACTATCCCTCCGTTGCAGGAAGGATCAAAATTATTGTTGGAGATATTTCAGAAGAGAAACTTGCCCTGTCAGATTCAGATTTCCGGTTTTATTCAGAGAAGATCGATTGTGTTATTAATTCAGCTGCCAATACCAAACATTATGGAAGCTACGATGATTTTTATAAAGTAAATTGTGGTGGGGTAAAGAATCTGATTGATTTTTCCTTGAATGGAGCA
>JAEINM010000351.1 GCA_016342385.1 Spirochaetaceae bacterium
GGAGGATTGAAGAAGTATTGATATTATTGTAATTGTAGAATTACCCCTCTCAGAAATCATCCAAATCTAAAACCTCCCACCAATATTTTTTATTCTCTTATATATCAGATTAGGGATTCGATAACTGTATTTTTTTACCTTGAATTAAACTTATACCTAACCAACAGGCCCAGACTGGAGATAACATGAGATAGATCACCAATCCCAAATTAGCAACATTATAAAGATCAAAAATGTGGCCGAAAGCAGCGAGTATCGAAGAAATTCCCAGAATAATTGAACAAACACCTAGAGCATTACGTTCCTGTCTCATGGTAAAACCAATACCAATCCACCAGATACCAGCGAGTAAAAATTCAAAATATCCCCAGATACCCCCATTTACCATTTGAGCTGAATTAGTAAATACGATTCGGTATATTTCTTTAACCGCGCCATCAGCACCAGTATAACCGGATATTAAAGAGGGAAAAATCCTGGCTAAAATAGCAGCACCCATAGACCCGGCAAAAAGATAAGCCACACCACAATAAGTAATAATATTCATCCAGTACGGATTTTTACTTTTTAACCAATAATGGATAAAAAAAGCAGCTGGTACTAATAACAAATAGTAACCAAATAAATCAGCTAACCAGGCCCATTTCATTAAATTACCAGCCTCTATTCCTGCATTGACAAAAAAGCCAAGGTCAGAGAAATCAATTGTTTCAGCGCTTGCTGCAACAGAAGCAACCGAAGTCAGTACAAAATTGGCAATGGCAAAAGGAACTGAAATAATTGTCAGCCAACCGACTACTTTTCTAAATGAATTTTGTGGTTCCATAAATTTCCTCCATGAATTATCTTTCAATATCTTTTATATAAAACTTAATAAATTGATCCATCGTCTCTTCTTTATCAATCGATTCACACATGATCATATATCCAACTATTCCATCTATAGATGAGAACAGCATTCTAGCTCTGACTCTGGAATCATGTTCCTTTAGTTCGCCCGATTCAATTCCTTTATTTAATAAATCTTCATAAAATGAGATCATATGTTTTGCATATTCATTCATTCCAGGCCACATCTCCTCGGTATCTAATATTTTGGCTAGAGAAAGGAATGTGAAAACCATTGTTCTTGGGTGGTTTGTACAGTACGTCAAATAAATTATTATAAAATCAGTTAATCCTTTTACAGAGCTCTTGTTATTTTGAGCATCTTCCATAAATTGGAATACAGGTTCCATATACTTGTTACTAGCTTCAATAAGTATTTCGTCCTTGCTGCTGAAGTGGTGATAGATCCCCCCCTTGGAAAGGCCTGCTCTATTTGCAATGGACCGCAATGAAGCGCCATGATAACCTTTTTCAACAAATTCCTGTATTGCTGCTTCAATAATCTGATTAATTCTTATCTGTTTTGGTTCATTTTTTGCCATTTTTGTATACAACCTTAATATAAATACCGGCCACCGGTATTTATATTGTGTGATACTAATTTCTGTCCGTCAAATATTTTTTTGATACAGTGTAATAATCTTGTTAATTTCCTATGACCGATACTAAATAAAATATTAAATGATCAAAATAATTTTTTGTAGATCTGACCGATGAAATAATTTGTAAATACCTATTAACTGTGGTATAGATATTTCAGATGACCTAAAGCAGCCGTTAAATCTGTTTAAAAAAAAGAATTTGGATTAACCATTGTCAGAATATATTATGATCACAATTTGTTTTCTATAATGAAGAAAGAAAAACAAAAATATTTAGTCAGAAATAAATGACATATCTTATTTAAGATTTAAAGGATAAAATATGAGATTCAAAAATCCCGGAAGAGATTTCTATCTTAAGATTGATGATGAGAATGACACGTTCTGGGCCTACTTGATTAATAATAAAAATGAAATAATAGCTGACTGCTGGATTTCTAATAAAAGCAATATCCCTCAAAGGGATATTCATTATTACAAAGACAATAAAATCCCACCTCCAGCCAGGGAGGAGTTCATAGAGAGAAACATGATAATGAATTCTGATGATAGTATTTTTGTAAAATGGAATGATCAGTTAGAAGAAGTGAGCATAAATATAAATGGAGAAAATTGTATAAAATTTTCCTATTCAAAAAATCGGGGTTTCAATAAATATTTAAAGAGGAGCTTTCCCTGGGGGAACAAATGGTAAAAGGGAAAACACAACAGATAATTGACAAAACAGAACCAACGTCAGTTGAAAAAACAATAACAATCATAATATTTATACTATTTGGATTACCGCTAATTGTCTATCCATTCGTTTTTTTAGCCAATATCATGTCCTTAGCTTCATATAAAACCGGTAATGAACCTCTATTTCTGAAATTTATATCTGGATTGTTTTTAATGAGTTCCACACTTTATCCTCTTTCGTATCTTATTCCTCTGGTTAAATATTTAAAGAAAAAAAATTACTTTCTGATTCTTATTCCCATAATACATTTAATAATAGTGATTCTATCATTTATCGGGTGGATGAAGCTTGATTTGTAAAAATTACCGCAAAGAGAAGTAAACAGTTTTAATAATAACTGTAATGATAAGAGAGTGCTAAATGAAGAATATTTTTATTGCTTTGATTCTGCTGCTTAGTTTCTTTATGAGTTGCAAGAATAATAATTTGATTAAAAGTAGCGATTACTCACATAAAGAAAAAAAGATTCAAACACTAAAAGAATATTTTAATTTAAAATCTGAAATTTTAGATACTGAATATGAGATTTATGATGTCAATATGAATAATAGATCAATACCTGGACCAACAGACAGAGATTACAAAGTAATTTTAAAAATTGCTCCGGATGATATAATGAAATGGC
Organism: Spirochaetaceae bacterium; assembly: GCA_016342385.1. Classification (GTDB taxonomy): domain Bacteria; phylum Spirochaetota; class Spirochaetia; order DSM-2461; family DSM-2461; genus Spirochaeta_F. Next base: position 2,855 of record JAEINM010000351.1, read on the forward strand.
ATGAGCCGGGTGAGATCTCGTCATTCCCTCTAGATTATAGTTGGGCCACAGAGGTCTTAACTGAAACTGGAAATCAGAATATAAAGCTAATTGGTTCTATCTTTCAATACAAAAATAAATATAAGGAAATGATTATTTTTTTTGATGCGGGAATAATATTGATAAGGATCAATCAACAATAATGAATCCTCCTTTTTAGCTATAATAACCACAGCTTTTGAGCATGGAGACTTAATGACTTTTTTTGGCAAAAAGTCTTCTTCAGGCTTTCGACTTCAATATCTACTTCCCCAATATAAAGAAATTGTCATGAATTCAGATATAAACCATATGAAAGAATTATTGACAAATCCTTCTTAAGTACAACATCTTTAATTATGACATTTCAGCAATTCTACAATTCATATAACTGGAAACCAATTATTAACTGCCCTGGACGTTTTCTCTTAATGATTAATAGTCGGAGTGCTTTCCAAAAAAAATATGACAATTTAGAGAATATCCAGAAATTTAGAACTCCTAAGGCTAAAGATCTGGTCCAGGTCTACCATTTTGAAGATGGAGGACTTATCTCTTTTATGCATGATGATGGTTTTATTATACATACCCTTAATACAGCTGAAGGATTTTCCAGAAAACTTAAACAACTGGAGATCTCTATATCTTAAAATGGTACAGTATAAGCCAGGTCGGAGCACCCTGGCTTCCGGGATAGATTACAGCTCCTGAAATAAAAGCCCCTCTTTAAGAGAATACCAAAAGAGTTTCCCCTTTCCAGAACGGGGAATTCTCAATTCGTAATTCCACTGGGGATAATGGGAAAAAAGCTCCAGTTTTCCATTGATTAAGAAAGCGGAAAAGGAGATGTAATTGTCCTTTTTCATAGGATGATTCGTGGTTATATACCAGTCGAATTCCACCTCTTCAACAGTCATTTTCTCTTCTTCTTTAGCCTCTTTCGCTCTGGTTTCCTGCACTGTTCGTCCGCAACAGGAGATATTGGCTTCTCCCGTCATGAATATCAAGTTCTCGCAGGTGGGACAGATATAGAAATGAATCTCTTTCATTTTGCCTCCTTCCTTCTCATTTTCATCAAGACTCCCGAGTAGCATATCATTGAGATTGACACCCAGAGACTCTGACAATCGGGGTAAAAGAGAAATATCCGGAAGTCCCCATCCTCTTTCCCATTTTGATACAGCCTGATCCGTTATATTCAGGATCTTTGCCAGGTCTTTTTGAGTCATATCTTTTTCCAGCCTCAGTTGTCTAATCAATTTGCCGATCTGTTCAGTATTCATTTTTTTGTTCCTCATGAGAACTGTACTTGATCTAGAGCGCAGATTCAATGAACGCTCCGTTTAGTCATTACTTCATATTCACTATAGCCTTCATTCCCACGTTAATAGCAGAAGACGTAAAAATACAATATTTCTATCAAATTGACCGGAAAATTTGTAAATAATCATGTGACTTTGTAGTGATTTTATTGTAATAGATTTCTAATTGTATGGAAGTAATAAAGTTCTCGCAGTTCATATGTAAAAAAATATGTAGAGACACATTCAATAAAATATCCGGAAAAACCACAATATCCTGTACTTGCCAATGTGCACGATATTGCTGGTTTTACTTAATAATGAGAAAGAGAGAAGTCAGAACCACAGTATATGAAATGAGAAAATAGAACCATTTTCCCGT
>JAEINM010000352.1 GCA_016342385.1 Spirochaetaceae bacterium
TGGACCTGAATTTGTTCCCAGAGGGTAGACAATTTCTGAAGAGACTGACTTTCGTTTTCCAGGTTAACCAATAAATCATTTGTACTGGAAGATTTTATAAATAAAGTCAGGGCAGCAGAAGTTTCTCCATAAGTCTTTTCAAGTTCTTCCAGTGAAATTTCAAGAGACCAGTTCTCTATAAGCAGAGCATAGGCATTTGATTTCATTTTTGTGAATAAAAAACTTGTCCGCGAAGCCTGAGATATTATTGAATTTATATTACGTATCTGTTTTAGAGAAATTAAACTGATACTTGTCGTTATTACAAAACCGCTGACAATCACCAGAACTAACATTATTAAGCTTTTTTTAATAGTGAACCATGAATTGTTTTTAGTTTTCATATAAATCCTCCAATTTATCTTCCAAATGAATCTGGAATTTCAAAATGAGTGCAAAAGCTATCGTGCAAAAACAGTGCCATTTATTGTAAACTCTGACAAATGATGAAGGATTTAATAATTTAATTAATAAGACATTTCTCTAATTTACTAAACAGAAAGAGTTTATCCACAAAAAAATTATTGATAATAATCTGGTTTTGTCTTTTTATAGACATTTAAAAAGGTTTATCAAATGCCTTAAGTGTTCAAAATATGAACAGGTGGAAATTAACAGCTGTACAGAGCTGTAGTTGATCGAATACAAGAATTTGAACGTTTACTGATGGATTGGTTCTATTTTTTGAAAGGATAAAAATACAGTTACTCTGGAATATTTGCGGGAATGGTCATGATAAAGCATGAAAATTCATCTTCTTTACTTATGCAATCAATATGACCTTTTAATTTGTAGGTGATTATATTGTAAACCAGGTGAAGGCCCAGCCCTTTTCCTCCATTACCCCGCATAGTTGTAAAAAAGGGATCAAAAATCCTACTTAGATTTAATTCAGATATTCCTTTCCCATCATCAAAAAAGAAGATCTGCAAAAGGTTTTCTTTTGAAGAACATTCAATAATAATATGCCCATGAGATGGCTTCGAAAAACCATGAATGATTGTGTTTCTAATAAGATTGGTAAATATTTGAGTGTAAAGAGCTGGTATTGATTTCAATTCAAGATTGTCAGGACACTTAAGAATTATCTTTATATTGTGTCTGGTTAAATATGAAGACATACTGACAATGATATTGTCCAGAAGTTGATGAAGATTAAATATATTTCTAGTGTCACACATTTGATTAACATCTATCGATTTAAAATCCTCGATAATTTCAACTGCTTTTTTTAGGCTACTCATAGTTATCTGTGATGATTTATCCAATTTTTCGATACATTCTTTCAAATCCTCTGCATCGGGATTATCCTGCATTTTTTGTATAAAATCCCGTAAATAGGATAATGCTGTAATACTTATTCCCAGAGGTGTGTTTAATTCATGAGCGATTCCCGTAACGAGAGAGCTAAGAGATATAAGCTTTTCACTTTCAGCAGTTTGATCCTGATTTTCAAAATAAAACATATAATAGTTCCTTTACATAAGATCTACATGTTCAATTTCTTGTAGTAATATTTAAATATGCACAAACTATGCCACATACACTAAATTCCATAAGTTGCTCTCTGATTCTCCAGTCTCCAGTTGTTCTTTATAATCTCTAACTATTGCTCTTGAAACGATTAATTACATGAATAAAATCAATGACCTGTTCAATAAATATTCTAAATAATCCTTTCATTTCCTTTGCCCGATCCTAGGTAATCCGCACAACTGTAAAGTTACAAGTGTTCATTTTCCGGACAGATTTAAAATGATGATTTTTATTGTTTCTTCAAGAAATAGAATTGTTATAGAAAGCGTTATTTTTATTCAAATCAATTATTTAAACATATATCCTGGAAGGAAATAATGGCTCTGGAAAATCACAAAATAGTAATTATTACTCAGGCCCCTTTATATATTACTTCTTTAATTGGCACAAACTTTGCTTTAAAGATATTGTGATTTATTTGTCTTAAAGACTGTCCAATCTGTGAAAAGTAAAAGGAGAAAGTATGATATGTGAAACTGACAATACTAGTATTTCTGATTTTATAAATAGAATTACAGATGTAATAAACACTGTTAATAGTGATGACTCATTTAGAGTGTATCCAAGTAATATAGAAAAACTACATGAAAACATGGATAAGGAGGAATTGATAATTGAATCTTCATTGCCAATTGAAATTATACAGAATCAAAAATTTAAAAAAGATGATGATGATAAAAAGCAATTGGATGAAATAATTAAATTATTAATAAATGGAGAAAAAAAAGACTTTGATAAACTTCAAATCATGGCAATAAATTATTTTCGAAAAAGGAATGAGTAAGATGAAAACAAAAATTATCCAACGTATAGTAGAATCTAATGGAAAATGCAGCTTTGAGTTAGAGGACTGTATGGTATGTCCAATAGTTTTACAGTGCCGTAACCTTTTAACAACTAGGCCATTTTTATCACCACAGGAGTATTATTGCGGCTTATTAGATGCAGCCAGATCAGAGCTGACATCTAAGCTGTAATCCTTATTGTTTTGGGTTAGAGGAACACAAAATCATTTGAAAGATTTACACCTACAGGATTCTTCATAATGAGACAAATCATGACAGAGTCTCTCCTCCATGTTATATTAAATATTCAAACTGATTCCTTTTCCCGGAGAGTGTCTTGCTGCGCAGATTCAGATACATCTATAAACTTTTTTTAGCCTTTCTCCTGACAGGAGTCATCCCTGTAATCCTGCTGAGTACAGCCTTCACCTTTCTCTCAAGCGGCATTATGAGAGGCTCTTACCGTCAGCAGTCCCAGGTGGCGGTTAAAGGCATTTCCGATGAACTCAATACACTCCTTGAAAAATATCGTCACACTGTCTATTTGCTTAGTGAAGATGAAGAAATTATTGCGGCTGTACTTAAAAATGAACCTCCCTTGAGGCCCGAACTTCTCAGACTGTATAAAAAAATCTACACCACCCTTTCGGGGCATATCGATGATGCTTCAATTCATATAATCAGTCTGACCGATTTCCCGTCTTTCTCATCACAACAGGTTCCACAATCCTATTATTCTGCAGATGATGATGCCGCCAATGGTCTGTTTACTCTTTCCCGGTCGCAACCGGAAAAAACCATGGCTATTTTCAATAATTGTGTGAATTCACGGGGTGATTCAGTTATGATGACTCTCTGCCGGGCTATAAGGGATGAAAATGATATAATTATCGGATTTATAGTCCTTGAAATAAACAAACAGCCGATTGCAGCGATAAGCGAAAAGAAGAGCCAGAAAATCCTTTCTCACATACTGATTGTCGATCCGGAAAACAACCTGGGAAACGATCTGATTCACAATGAAAATGATGGAAATTTCAGCCCATTCCCTTTCCTTTCCCGCATTCCTGCAGGAGATCCCGGTTTTTTTATTGAAAACGGACGGATGGTTATATACCATCCTTTGAGCCTTACTCCTTTCCAAATTACAGGAATTGTTCCACTCAATATCATCCTCTCTAATCTTGCCTATTTAGTCCGGATTACTCTGTGGCTTCTTCTTCTCTGTATCCTGCTGGCAGTTCTTTTAGCAGTACTCGTCTCCCGTTCTATTTCCGGACCAGTCCATCATCGGACTCTGGCGATGGGCCGGGTAGAAGCCGGGGATTTATCTGTCAGAATATCTCAAAAAAGGCAGGATGAAATCGGCTTTCTGTATAGAAGATTCAATATTATGACCGGTAGAATTGAGAACCTAATGATTGAAACTCTGGAGGAGCAGCAACAGCTGAGAGTTGCAGAGAGGAAAGCACTACAGGCCCAGATCAATCCCCACTTTCTCTACAATACACTCAATACGATAAAATCAATTGCGAAACTGGAAGGAGTTGATCAGATCACATCGATTGTTACCCAGCTGGGGAAGCTACTGAGAAACACTATAGACGATGAAAAAGAGATGGTTTCACTTAAAGATAGTCTGGATCTGGTAGAAAGTTATCTGTCTATTCAGAAAATACGCTTTGGTGAAAGACTGAATTATGAGATATCAGCCCCGGAAGAACTGAGAGAACAGCAGATACCGAAACTGATTCTCCAGCCTCTGGTTGAAAATGCTGTCATCCATGGGCTGGAATAGAAAGTGACTTCCGGCATAATCTCTCTCAATGCCTCTAGACAGGGTCGGAATGTTGTCATAGAAATTACAGATGACGGTGTCGGGATGAATGAAATATGGAAATCTCACGATGAAAGTGGATCCAATGGTGTGGGGATGTCAAATGTTCATCGCAGGCTGGAACTTATCTATGGGAAACCATATGGTTTGAATGTAAAGAGCACAGCAGGAGAGGGCACCATGATTCAGATTCTGATACCATCGGATCCCGAAGAGGAATATGAAGAGACAATCCATAAGGGGACAAACATATGGAAAGCGATAAATATGGAGAACA
>JAEINM010000353.1 GCA_016342385.1 Spirochaetaceae bacterium
AATCTCCAGATCAAAACCATTTTTACCGGGAAGGAAAAGGTCAGTCATTGATGTAGACATAGTTCCACCCTGGGTTGATACATTTACAGGAGCATGAACAATTTTCTCAGAAAAAGGAGAAAACTCAACATCCTGTAGCTGTTGGGGACTCAAATCCTCAACAACTGTAGGCTGTACACTAAAGTCGGTAAAGTGGTTTGTACTGAATACTATGGTGTTGTTTTCAGTATCAACAAGAGCATCTTCAACAATATACCACTGGGACCACATAGTATCAAAATAGTAGACATCAAGGTTTTCTTCCGGAAATCCATCAGGAACTAAAGAATCATCATAATCGAGAAAAGCTACAAAAGGCTCATCAAATTGAACATGATCCTCTATTGTTCCATCAGTCTTTTCAACTGCAAAATGATAAATCGGACTGAGAATAGGATAATTTGCCGCCTCTTCCAGATTATCACTGACTGCCTCAGTAATAATGATTCCCGATATATCTTCAGGTAAAGCATCTCCTGAAATCATTAGATTCAAATCAGCGTATTCGACAAAAGTTCCTTCATCTGAAACATCTTCCAGGGTATAACCAACCGTAGTGCCTGCTTCTACTATTTCACCGATATTTCCGGCTCTGTCAATGGCAATAATACCAAAAGTGTATTCTGTTCCATTTTCCAGATTTTCAAAAACTCTCTTAAAATAGATATTACCTGCAAGTTCATCCAGACCCTCAATATCTTCGGTAGATACTGCTTCATAACCCTCATTACGAAGTACAGCTAACCAATTATTCTGGTCATCACCAATCAATCCATATTTGTACTCTAATGAATCTTCATCATCTTCAAACCAGCGTAGTTCGACCAGATTGTTTCCAGGAACGGCCCGGAAATTACCAGCTGTATCAGGGGGAAGAGTATCAATACAAATATCGAGCTCCTCTTCACTGAAGTTACCAAGTTTGTCATAAGCTCTCACGGCAATTTCATGAATACCATCATCCTGATAGGGAAGCAGAAACGGACTAACCTGAGGTATAAAATCCCTTCCACCAATGGAAACTGTATAATGAGAGAGTCCGATGCCTGAGTCAACGGCATCGAAATAGATAATCGGGGTGACATTATTTGTCCATCCCGGACTGTCTGTGGTCAGAGAAAACTCATCGGGGCCGGTGCTGTCGGCACGAACAGTAAAGGGGGCCAGATCTGTCCGGTTCCCCGCTTTATCGACAGCATGGATTGTTATTGTATTTTCACCATCAGAAACGGGAATAAAGGCGTTAAAAAAACCTGAATGTTGAGAAGCCTGAATACCGTTAACAAAAACAGACGCTCCGTATTCGTCATAAACAGAACCGCTGACTTCTATGGTTGAATCATTGAACCAGCTTCCCGGATCGGGGCTTATATCGCTGAGTACAGGAGCATCTGTGTCTTTGTATACATACACAGTCCGTTCGGCTGTTCTACCGCCGACGCCCCATGCTTTGACAGTTATTTCATTGATTGGATTATTCAGTTGGACATCGGATGAGCTTTGAAAGGTGAAAATACCTCTCTCGGCTTCGACACCGTTGACAGTCACCTTTGAAGGGATGTCATTTAAAATCTGACCGTATACAGAGGTCGTTGTGTCGACAACTGTCGATCCGTCTTCAGGCTGACGGACAACTATTTCCATTGGTCCGGGGTAGCGGTACACACGTCTATATTCATTGTGGATCAGTTCATTTTTTTTATTTGTTACCTGGATGGATATTCTGTTGATCCCCTTTACAACAGATGCTGTGTGGGTAAATTGTTTACCCTGAATGCCGACAGACTGTCCGTTAATATAGAGGTCTCCGTTAAAAGAGGGATCGACTGTTCCGGTAAATATAAAGAAATCGGTTTCTGTATAGTGTAGTTCCTGTCCCTGATTCAAATGGAGACTGTTGAGGACAAAGGGAACAAAAGTTTTTCTCTCCAGTATTACGGTTTCGGTTTTTCCTTCTGTAACCGTGAAAACAAGGTTCTGAATTTCCTGACCTTTTTCAAAAACTGCATGGGAATCCAGCCAGAACAGATTGTTATCAGTTTTAGCCTGAACTCCATTGATTTTCAGTGTCTCGCTATCCGAAACAGTGCTTATTCCCGTAATATAGGACCGATTGTCCGAATCTCTGAACCAGCTCTCCAGTCCCGGGCTTAAAACCAGAACTTCATCCTCTGCTGTCGCCGAAGGCAAACCGTACAGTTCGACTTCTGAGAGTAGGCCCCCTTGAACAACAATCTCCCGGCAACCCTCTTCCGGTTTGTAACTCTGACGACCGGCCTTATCAGAATCGGGATAGAGTGGTATATATTCCCCATCTATGAGCTGAAGAACTGCATAGGGTGCCGACAGATCATAGTGAATATACATCTGCCGAATAGTGTCATTTTTACCACCGGCAATAGTTAAAGAATCAGTAATTTCAACTGTACCGTAAAAGGAACTGTCATTTAGCACAGGATCTATCGAAATGGGGATAATTCGTCCCTGCTCAGTTTTTCCAAAAGCCTCAACTGCAAGAAATTCCGTATTTATCGAAAGGACATTGTAGTCATCGGCAATAAGTTCACCAGGGAGTTCAATCTCCAGCATTTCAAAAGACTCAGTAGAACTGATGGTCGCGAAATCCAGAGGGAATCCGTTCAGCTCTATTACAGGAGATTCTGAAGAAACTGCAGTAAGAGCTCTCATGCTGAAAGGATAATCGGGGAACTGGCCGGATTCAAAAAAGAAATGGTTCCGGCCAGAGGGAGAGAAAGGCAGTAGAGTAAGGCGCTGTTCAGTTTCAACTCCCTGATATGACCAGAGCTGAACTTCACCAATTCCACCTTTATTCTGTCCGGACCGGTCCAGTGTAAATCGGATCTCTTCAACTACCGGCAAACCGGAAAGATCAAAGTCCTTCCACCCTTCCGGTTCTGAATTGAGATCCAGTTCCGCAAGATGAATCCAATCTGTATCGACTCTATATTCTACGCCCATTAAGCCGTCGCTGTTATTATTGATATAAAGGCTTATCCTCTCTGATACTGCAGGTTTATCAGCAGCCAGACTGACAACTCTGGAATCATCGCTTTTATTCCAGATTTTCTTAGAAAACATAGAGGGGAGAAAATCGATTATACTGTTCAGTATATTTTCAAGATTTTTTCTCTCATTAAGTCTCCACTGAGTTTCTATGTTGCCGTCTGTCAGGAGAAAACCGTTGTAGACATAGGGATTACTCTCGTCACTAACAGAGGTTCTGAGAACAGCAGGCCTGTACATCTGCACAGGATCCTCAATTTCAGCTGTTACATTGTGTATACGGGCTTCTTCCAGAAGCTCACCGCCGATAACAAGGTAAAGAGAATCCGCTACAATCCTCTCCCGGCTTAAATCCAGGTAGATATCTGAGGAGATTTCCCCGGTGACAGCCGTCATGGCTGTAAACCTTTCGCCATCCACTTCATATTCAATACCGGCTGAAACCGTTTCCGGCAGGTAGATAGAAAGATTGACACCTTTGATTCTCTTCTTCACACCATCAGCGGTGAGATTTAATTTGATATCGGCATAATCACTGAAAGGCTGGAATCCGGTGTAGGAACTGCCTGAATTATCAATGATATTTTCAACGGCATTCTCAAGAGATAGAGAAGATGATCCTACAGCTGATTCAAAATCCACCTTCTCACCGAAAAGGGGAGAAATCAGCATAGACAATAGTATGGTTAAAGTTGTGTTTCTCATTATTTTATTCATGACGATTTACTCCTGATCATTTCCACGGTTTTCATTTTTTATGTGGTTTATCTCATTGGATGAAAGCAGGAATCCGCCTTCTCTATAATAATCAAATCCGTTATTGCCGAAGAGATTATCTCTGACAACGGGTGCTGCGTTGCTATCTTCTTTTATTCCGTAAAACTTGTTTCCCCGGAAGAGTGAATTACTGATAAAGGGAGATGTACCGAAAAGGTGTAAACCTATTGTGTTATCAATAAGCTCACAGTTAGTAATAGTTGTAATATCAGGATTGCTCAGAGTTATACCTCTTAAGGCTCCACTTATATAAAGATTTTCTACATTTGCCATACCATGGAGTATAATCCCCTGCCAGTAAGCTTCATCCATCAGTGAAGTGACAGAATATCGAGCTGAACCTTCATGAATCAGATCAGCGCCCTCTTCCACTATCAGAGCAATTGGTTTCTCCTGATCCGGACTGACATAGACTGATACATTTGTATTTGCAGCTAGAGTCAGGTCCAGATCCTCGGGAACAATTACCGTATCATCGATCTGATGCTCACCGCTCCAGACCTCTGAGGTGTAAAGAGTTCCATTTCGGGTATTAACAACTGTAAATGGATATTCCTTCTCAAGGGCTTGTCCCAACCCATCAACGGCTTTTACTTTTAGAAGATATTCACTTTCAGAATCGC
>JAEINM010000354.1 GCA_016342385.1 Spirochaetaceae bacterium
TGACAATGACTTTATTAGTGAGAAGCTCTCCGAGAACCTGATGTATCAGAATGTCATCACCTTTTATCTGTTCGCAGAGTTTCTTCTCTTCCACTCCACCCACAACAGATGTTCTTTTCAGCAGGGCACCTTTAATCCTGTCATATTCTCTGGACATAACTACAAACATTCCACTGCGGATACTCCCATCAAATTCATCATCTTTAAGATAAACAGGTAGTTTTACAAAATGCTTTATTCTCAGAATGATTGAATATAAAGCTTTAAGAGAAGGTCTCCCGCCGAATTTCAGGATTCGTTCCGATAATTGAGCGCTCTCTCTCTGGTTCAATGCACCGGGAAATATCAGTGTAACCGGTGTGATCAGATCCCGGTTATTTTCATTGCTTATATAATAACGGGCACCCGTAACCAGGGGGAAAGGATAGAAAAAACGGACGACTCCCACTCTTCCAAAAAATGTAATTGATGCGGAAGGACGATTATTCCTTTTGTTGTAGTCATTAAAAATACCGCCTTCAACAAAATAATTCCCCTTTAAATGCCGCTCTTTTCCCGAAGGCAGCAGAATAAAAGCATCTTTCCCCGATTCTACGGCAAATGAAGCGGGAACTATGACATTTCCTCTCTTAATATCCTTTCGATGAATTCCCTTCAGACTGAGAATACATTCACCGCCGGTCGTATTTTCGCAATTTCTGATAGACAGGTTTTTCCCCGAAGGGAGTATTACAGCTTCACCGGTTTCATCAAAAGGCTGATCATCTTTGCTTTGACACAAGATAGATATAAATTTCCCGCCCCGATTCTGCTCGGAATTATCCTTTACTTCTGCACATTTAATAGTCAATTTATTGATTCTCTGTTCTGACAACATATCCTCCATAGGATTTCTGTACAGGCCGTTCCCGACATGATAGAATACAGTATTGTACAATATCTATTGAATTAATCCAACTGAGGTTAAGCGTTACTATTAATGAGAGAACTAACTTATAGAGAAGCCGCCGATCAATTAAATGTTTCTCCGGCAACAGTAAAAAACTGGACCAGACAGGGTTTACTCTCCACAGGGGAAAAACTTTATCCTCTCAAATCGGACATTCTTCAATTTAAGAGGAAGCTGGGTGGAAAAAAAAGCCGGAGACTCACTTCCCGGGCGAACAAAAGCTCGGCCAGAAGAAGATTCATTCCTCTCGAATATGTCGAGCAGGTCATCAGCCGAAAAATGGTTAATAACCTGGCAGAAAAACTACAATTACAAAAAGAAGATTCTGCCCTTTTACTATTTGCCTTATCTCTCCACTTAATTGCTATGGCCGGATTAATCAACAAAAAATCAACCGGGAAAAGAGAACTCCCTCACATAGATCACAAGAATTTATCTATAGAAATAAATGAATGGTATAGAGAACTGAAGTCCCCCCCCATAGGGAAACTGATGGATTATATTTCAGAATTGCCTATTCCTCTGCAGAGAGATACACCGGGGCTTATATATCAGTTGCTTCAGAACGAAGGACGGAAATCTGAAAAGGGTTCCTATTACACTCCTCCGTCTTATGCGGATGAGGTCCTGAACATGTATGGATATAAAGGACAGAGATTTCTTGATCCCTGTTGCGGAACAGGCATGTTTCTTCTGGCTGCCGCAAAAAAATATCAGTCGCCTCTGAATATTTATGGATGGGACAACGATAAAACAGCTGTCCGACTGGCTAGAATTAATCTTATGCTCTTTTTCAGGGAGATGGATTTTAAGCCCCAGATCTTTCTTAAAAACAGTTTGATTGATGACAGTGATGAAAAATTTGATCTTATTGCCACAAATCCACCGTGGGGGCAGCATTTCTCCCGGGAAGATAAAAAAAATATTCAGAAAAGATTTAGATCCGTAAAAACAGGTGAATCATTTTCCTATTTTATTGAAAAGGGAATCAGTTTACTCAGTGAAAAGGGAGTATTGTCCTATCTTCTTCCCGAAGCCCTTCTTAAAGTAAAAACCCATAAAGATATAAGGGAATTTCTTTTAGAAAAAGTCCATATTAAATATGTAAAATTTCTGGGGCAGCCCTTTAATAAAGTTCAGACCAGAGTTATACGGATGGACATGAAAAAAAACAGGGCAGGCGGAGAGTCAACAGTCTTTCTGAACAATCACCTATACAGCGTTGACAGTAGATGTTTTTGGGCAAATCCCTATAACTTATTTGATTTCAACTGTAATAAAACAGATAATTCGATCATTAATACAGTATACGAAAAAAAACATGATACTTTAAAAAACCAGTCACTCTGGATTTTAGGCATTGTATCGGGAAATAATAAGAGATTTATTTCCCGGGAAAAAAAGCCCGGTTACAGACCCTTTATATGCGGACAGGATCTAAGGTCTATGCAAATAAAAAAACCGGAAAGATACATTTTATTCGACAGGAAGATTCTACAGCAAAGTGCTCCTGCAGAATCCTATGATTTATCCCCCAAGATTGTTTACAAGTTTATTACCGGCGCTCCCGTATTTGCCATTGACCGGGAAGGTTTCCTGACTCTCAATTCGGCCAATTCTTTTTATTCCCATCTAGAGACTCCAGTCGAGATCATTGTCGCTCTTTTTAATTCTGATCTCTACCGCTTTATCTACAGAAAAAAGTTCAACAGTATAAAAATCCTCAGGAATCATTTGGAACAGTTACCTGTCCCCCGGTTTTCCACAGATGAAATCAGACAATTAACTATACTTGTGCAGAAAATTGAAAAGTCCGGAATCCGGGAATATTCGACTCTTATGACAGAACTCAATGATTTCATATTCCGGTACTTTGAAATCGGCGATAGGGACAGAAGTTATATTCTGGAGAAATCTGAATGATAAAGATGATAGTTTTTCTGGGGAACCCTGGTCAACAATATAAGAATACCCGACATAACGCAGCCTGGATGTGCTGTGATCTTATAGCAGAGGCTAAAGGGGGGAACTGGCAGAAGAAATTTAAAGGATCCTGGATGTCATCTGGTTCGGGAGAAAAGAGAGTTATATTTCTCAAACCCGAGACCTATATGAACAGAAGCGGGGAATCTGTCAGTAGTGCCGCAACATTTTTTAAATTCGCACCTGAGGAAATCCTTGTGGTTCACGATGATCTGGAACAGGGATTCGGTGTAATTTCCTTTAGAACCGGAGGTGGTCTGGGGGGGCATAATGGCTTGAAGTCCATTTCCTCACATCTGGGGACAAAAGAATTCCATAGGTTCCGCATTGGAATCGGAAGACCCGTCCACGGATCAGTATCCTCCTGGGTAACAAGCCGGTTTTCCCGGGATGAGGAGATTCATCTGAATCTGATTCTCAGTAAATCTGCTGAGGTGATCATGGAGAGCACTGAAAAAGATCCACAGTCAATTCTTGAGGATAAAATTAAAATTATCCCATAGGAATTTATGATTTATCCAATATATTCAGCTCTGTCCTTTTCAATTTTAATCCACTTACAGGGAAGAGTAAGACCTTCTTCAGTATCGACTAGGCATAAATCTATCCACGTTCTCTGCCCTTTACGTTTACGGATATCTCTCAATCCTCTTGCTGTCCACTCTTCAATAATATTTCCTATTTCCAGTGTATCAGCCGCACCGAAACGGATTAAATTCTCATCGTAAAAAGATTCAGGAATCTTTTTTTCTTTTATAAGGATCAATGATCCTCCCGGATAAAGCGAATCAACTATAGCTCTGGGAATAATGATATTAAAATCTTTCAACTGAATCGACATTTTTTAATCTCCAATGTAGAATCTATCATAATCAGTTTTCTGCTATTATGTAATATTTTAAAATGGAGAAATATCTATAAAGCCTATGATATTCTTGAATACACCAATTAATATTATCATAATGAAATCATCACTGATTCAGGTAGGTCAATTAACGAGTTGAAATTGAAACCGGAACACAAAAAAAAGAACTCTACAATTTTTCTCTATTCACTCTTATTGATTCTTATCATCACAATCATGATATTAGCGGGATTCAGTCAGAAGTCCTCTCAGACAGAGAACAGCATTCAATGGCTCTCAGAGAACAGGGAACTTCAATTCACCAGGTCATCCTTTGCCTATACGAAAAAATTCATTTCACAAATGCCTCAGTCAGATGATGAACTGATGATGGAATTCCCTATTAAACCAATTTTTCCCGAAAGACCGCGGTTCAGCGTTCTTTTTCATATTTACAATAGATTCAATGATGAACAGATCGTCGTGGGGCAATGGAATACGACACTGGTCATCCTGAACAGTGATGATTACAGCAATAAAAAAAGAGAGCCCAAAATTTATATATCCCTCGAGCAGGATAGGACAATAAGATTTATAACCATCAAATCAGATAATTCCGGAACTTCAGTTTATATCGATGGGGAATTGAAAGGCGAAAATAAGAATCTGAAA
>JAEINM010000355.1 GCA_016342385.1 Spirochaetaceae bacterium
AATCGCCTGGAAGCAGCCAGTTCCAATTGGAAGAGAAGCCTTTTTTCGCAAAAAAAGTCAGTCCAGCAATCCATAGGATCATTTACCTGTCTGGTGGAACCTATATAATTATGACTTGAGAATCCATAATTTCCGGAACCACCGGATCGGTGCATTTCTGCCAGGGCCGAAGCGAAGTCAAACCAGAAAGTTTTATTTTGTGAAGAACTTTTAATATAGTCCATAATGAGAAAATCAGCAGTCCCCTCTCTACCGATAGCCAAAGGTCTGGGAACTCCAAGAGGGAATTTCTCTGCCAGAGCAGAAAGGCCTCTTGCTTCTTCACGAAACATGTCAGATGGAGCATTATGATTCTTTTTGATAAAATAGGATTGTCCGTTTTTCAGTTTTAATAGGTATGTTGAATTGATACAACCACCGCTGCCCGAATGATTTTGAGAGAGAAGAGAGTTCCCGGGAGATAAGGACTCCAAAGCATCCTTAACTGATACAAACTCTCTGATAGACATTCAGATTTTATCCTCTTCAAGAAGATCCAGAATATGCGAACAGGTCCGGTCAACAATATCATAGACATCATCAAATCCGCTCTGGCCGCCGTAATAGGGATCGGGAACATCACCGGGTGTAAGGGGATCGAACTGACGGAACATAAATACATTTTTCAGTAGATCTTCATTGGTGGTGAGTCTTCTGATATTCTGATAGTTATTTTTATCCATAGCGAAAATATAATCGTATTCCTCGAGGTCATAGCGGAAAATCTGACGAGCTTTGTGGTTTATTTTAATACCTCGCCCTAAAGCTGTTTTTCTCATGCGGCTGTCGGCTGGTTCTCCCGCATGATAGGCACAGGTTCCCGAAGATTGAACACTATAGTGGTCCTCCAGGCCTCTTTCATTGACCATTTCCTGAAAGACCGCATGGGCCAGGGGAGAACGGCAGATGTTACCAAGGCATACAAACATAACTCTTTTTACACTCATAAAAAAGTAATAACATGATTAATAAATACTGTCGAGACAAGTATTTTTTATATTATTTAAATTATCGCCTATTGAACAGAAATCTTCCCAGCTGATTGTCTCTCTCCGATCTGTCGTACAGAACCAGATCATGTAAATTAATTTGACTGTATTAAGATATGTACGGAAGGATTTCCCGTTATTCTTAATCCACTCTGCAATAGCAGCATTGTCGTGATCATCGGCTGAAATCTCTTTAAGCCATTTCTTTATCTCATCCATCTCAATATGATTATCAAGATTAGTGCAGGAACAGTTGTTCTCGCTCAGGTGATCAATATATTTCTGAACCAGCTGATAAGTTTTTCTGTTTTTTTCCATTACACTGAACATAAAAAACCTCTTATTATTTCTCATCGACAGATAATAAAAGTTTGATAATATCAAATATCATCGTTAGGCCCTGTTTTTTCAAAATTGATATAAAAAAAAACAGGATTCCATTCAAAAGAACTAAGCCGGAGAGCCCGCCGCGCCGAAAAATGAAATGGAGAGATTTTCTATGAAATTAAAATATAACGCACCTGTTACACTTACTTTTGCCCTGATTTGTACTGCTATTGTTGCAGCAAACCAGTATCTTGTCCCCGGTCTCATCGACGGTCTGTTTACTGCCGAAGGATCCATGACTTTCAGATACGACGATATTCCGGCCTATACAAGGGTTTTCAGTTACCCTTTCGGACATATAGGCTGGGACCACTTATTGAGTAATATGACTCTCATTCTACTGTTAGGACCTATTCTGGAAGAAAGATTCGGATCCCGGTCTCTTATAATGATGATGTTCCTCACAGCGGTAATAAACGGGCTGATTAACGTATTTTTCTTCCCCACTGAACTTGTCGGTTCCAGCGGACTTGTTTTCATGATGATTGTACTGACATCTTTTAACAATATTAATAAAGGTGAAATTCCTCTTACATTCCTGGTGATTATAACACTATATATGGCAAGAGAAATAATCGGAGCATTTAAATATGATGATATTTCACAAATTTCTCATATTATCGGAGGAGCCTGCGGGGCTTTATTCGGATTTGCCAGCCAGGTAATGAAAGACCTGGAAAAAAGAGGAAAAACCTTGTCTCCTCAGAGTGGAAACCCTCCGACAAATCAGACAATAGTTATGTAATAGATGAATCAGGGAACCGGTTCCGGCTCGATATGTGTCTCTTTTTTTAAAGAGGATGATTGTCGGTCCAAGGGTATATAATCAGGACAATTACAACTGTCATTGATATTAATTCCCAGCAGGATGCAGTATTCTATGGCACTTTTTAGAGAATCATCGTCATCGACAAAATATTTACATTGTCTGCATTGCGTAAAATTTCTCTTTTCTCCCATCTCTGTACTTTATAGCACAATATTCTAAAAAAACAAATATCCTCTCTTTAAACCGATCAATTCACATAGATTGTTTTTTTTACAGAATTCTGTTATACAAGGTGATTAGGGCGGGTCCTGATCGACATCTACTACCCGCTAAAAAAGTCGTACAACAGGAATTTGTTCTAATGGACCGATCTTTTATGCGACCTGAGGAGTCTCTGACTATGCTGGATAAACTGGAAAAGCTACACTATCGCTTCAATGAAGTGGAAAAAATGATCTCTGATCCCGACATTATTGGAGATCAGAAAAGATACAAAGAATTAATGATGGAATATTCCCATCTTAAAGATATAGATGATGCCTACCTGGAATATAAAAAAATGGTAGAGGAACTGGCCGAAGCTAAAGAGATGATCGCCGAAGAGTCTGATCCTGAAATGAAGGAAATGGCTAAAGAGGAGATGAAGGAACTGGAAGGACAGGTTGAGAGTACAGAGGGAAAAATAAAACTTCTCCTCGTACCGAAAGATCCTCTGGACGGCAAAAATATCATTATGGAAATACGCGCGGGAACCGGTGGTGATGAAGCAGCTCTCTTTGCCGCCGATCTCTATAGAATGTACACCCGCTATGCCGAAACAAAAGGCTGGAAAGTGGAAGTCATCAGTTCAAGTGAAATCGAGCTGGGAGGATTTAAAGAGATTGTATTCTCCATCAGCGGAAAAAGTGTCTATGCCGATCTCCGATACGAAAGCGGAGGACACCGGGTTCAGAGAATTCCCATTACAGAATCGGGGGGAAGGATTCAAACCTCTGCAGCAACAGTTGCCGTATTGCCCGAAGCTGAAGATACAGATATTGACATTAAAAATGAAGACCTGAAAATCGATGTCTTCAGAGCTTCCGGTCCCGGAGGACAGAGTGTTAATACGACCGATTCGGCAGTGAGAATCACCCATATACCTACTGGACTTGTTGTTTCCCAGCAGGATGAGAAGTCTCAAATTAAAAATAAAGCAAAAGCTCTCCGTGTTCTTAAGTCCAGACTCTTTGAGTTGGAAGAGAGCAAAAAAAATGCCGAAAGAGCCGCAGACAGAAAAAGTCAGGTGGGATCGGGAGACCGTTCCGAAAGAATCAGAACCTACAATTATCCTCAGGGAAGAGTCACGGATCACCGAATAAATCTGACACTGTACAAACTGGATTCAATTATTCAGGGAAGTATCGGGGAAATTGTCAGTGCTCTCAAACTGGATGCCCAGGAACAGGCTTTAAGAAACAGTGAATGACAGTCAGAGAGATTCTGAAAGAGGGCTCTGACTATCTAAAAAACAGCGACACTGACTCAGCTTATTTAGACAGCTCCCTACTTCTTGCCCATAGCCTGGGAATCACCAAAGAAAAACTCTATGCCTCCTTTCCCGATAAGGTATCTTCTATTCAATACTCTCACTTCAGAGAATTGCTGAAAAGACGGGCCGAAGGACACCCTGTTGCCTATCTTATTAAAGAAAAAGAATTTTTCGGTCTGAAATTTCATATAGAGGAAGGAGTTCTCTGTCCTAGGCCAGACACAGAATTACTAGTTGAGAAAGTGCTCTCTCTGGCCGAAAATGACAATACACTGACAGATATACTCGATCTTTGTACAGGATCAGGCTGCATTGCTGTTTCTCTGAAAGTCAGCAATAAAAAGCTCAATGTCTATGCTTCAGATATATCACCGATTGCTGAGAAGGTTTTTTCCATAAATAACTGTTCATTGGCACAAAAGAGTATTACTTTTACAAAAAGCTCGCTCTTTGACCGAATTGAGGGAACATTTGATATAATTGTCAGCAATCCACCCTATCTGACGACCGAAGAGACGGATGAGAGGATGAAAGAAGGGTGGAAAGAACCGGAACTGGCTCTTGATGGCGGAAAAGACGGTCTGGATTTGATTAGAGTTATTATAATGGAAGCGCCTGCATTTTTAAATGAGAGAGGATATCTGCTGATTGAGGCACATCCTTCTCAGATGGAGAGTATGAAAATCTGTATGGAAGAAAATGGATTTACAAATATCATCATTCT
>JAEINM010000356.1 GCA_016342385.1 Spirochaetaceae bacterium
CAGCAGCAGAAATTATGATACAAGTATAACATGCTTATCTCCTCTCTCTAGCTTGAGTTGACTTCTCACACAGCCTGGAAGGAGGAGAAGGAATATAGCTGTCTTTTTAGTCCCCCTTCGGGGGATTTAGGGGACCTGGATTAAAGCAGATCTCTTTTCCAGGAACATACCAAAACTTGTGGGTAATAGTATGTCTTATGGGGTCTTCTGAAAATATAACCAGGAGACAAGAACAGCCGTGGCGAAAGCATAGGAGACAAAAAGTCCCTGGAAGCTGCGAGGTCTTTCTCTGATTCTTTTCAGAATGGAAGAGCCCTGCTTTCCTGTCGCACCGAGGAACAGTATAATACCGGCAGCTGTAATGAATAGGGTTTTGACCAGATTATCCCATGAAAAAAAACTAATTCCCAGGTATATGCCTTTCAGAGAATCTGACAGGAGACTGACAACGGTAGAGTAGATGAAGGGAGTCTTTACACCCCCTGCGATGCACAGGATGGCCAGTAGTGAGATCGATAGGGCGCCTGGGATTTTCCCTTTGTATTGTCTTTTATCCGGTAGAGTATTTTTATCCCGGCTCTCATCTGTCCTATCCTGTTTTTTTAGAGGCCAGTAGATACGGGAGAGTTTTATAAAAGAAGCGACTGTTCCCACACTGGAAAAAGTGAGGATCCAGTAGATGATACTTCCATGGTGGCCATAAGTTTTAAGCAGATAGGTCATGGCAATTTTGCTGGTGAATCCGTTAAAGGGGGGTATGGCACAGATCGATAGAGCTCCGACTAGAAAACCGAGAAATGTAATGGGGATTCTCTCTCCCGAGGATCTGAGGATGGACACACTTCCCCGGAGAAGGTACACATCTCTCTGACCGGTAGCATCGACAGTGGAACCAATGCTCAAAAAGAGAAGTCCTTTGAAAAGAGCGTGATACAGGGCATGGAGAAAAGCGGCCCCCATAAGCAGAACTCCCGGTTTCGTGCTGGTTCCCAGGGCGATAGAGGCTCCCCAGGTACAGACTATATAGCCGATCTGACTAATCGAATGATAGGCCAGGAGTCTTTTGGCATCCTTTTGGGAAAGCGCAATAATCACGGCGATTAACGCCGTTCCGGCTCCTGCGTAACTCATTAGCTGGCCTGCTTCTTTGCCGATGGGGAAAAGTATGAGTATCCTGGTCATGGCAAATAAAGGTGTTTTAATAAGAACACCGGAAAGCACAGCAGAAATAGAGTGCGGTGCCAGAGCGTGAGCATCGGGCAGCCAGCCATACAATGGCATCACGGCAACCCTGATAGTAATGGCTCCCACTATGAGTGATAATGAGATAAAAGCCGTAGGGCCGCCATAGTCGTTCAGAGCTTTGAGCCCTTCTGCTATTCCATTGTAGGAAAGAGATCCTGTCAGGCGGTACAGGCCGAATAGTCCGAGGAGAAAAAACACCATGGCTGTGGAGCTGACCATCAGGTAGGAGAAGGAGGCCAGTGATGCGCCCGGTTTATCAGAATTGGCCACCAGGATATAGGATGTGATACCCAGAACTTCGAGACAGACAAATAGATTGAAGATATCGGCTGTCATCATAGTCGCCCCGAGAGCGGCAGTCTGGATGAGAAAAATGGCACTGAAGGATGGGCCTTTCGGTCCCGATGAGAGAGAATTCAACCAGGCCGCTCCGCCAATGGAATAACCCAGTATATTCACCATCCAGGCCAGTCCGTCAAAGCGGTACATAATACCGACTCCTTTATACCAATGGCCGATAACACCTGTTATGGCACCACCATTAAGAACAAAGGGAAGTACATAGAAGAAGGCGGCCCAGGGGAGAAACAAACCTATGAATACACCGGAATATTCCACGATTTTTGCCGCTTTATTATGGAAAAAAACCTTTGCCAGAAAGACAATGGCCGCACCGAGCAGCGGGAGTATCACAGGGGCGAAAATGATGCCTTCCAGATTCACTCTTTCCCGACCTTTATGCGTATCTCATCGATGTCGAAGGTGTTCGTCGCCTTGTAGAGGCGAAAAGCCAATGCCAGAGAAAGAGCTGTGACACAGACTCCGATAACGATAGCTGTGAGCATCAGCGCCTGGGGCACCGGATCAACAACCTGGGATATTCCCTCTTCCATTATGGGTGTCTGAGAGCCTATTCTACTCCCTTCTAAAACAAAAAGGATGACAACCGCGCTATTGATAAGATTCAGTGAAATGATTTTCTTTATAATATTCCTCTTAATGAGAATCCCCCGGAAACCCACAAGAAATAAGAAAAATAGAAGCAATCGTTCAATCATATTTCAGCACTATTCCTTTCCGAGCATGACGATGCACATAAAACCGATACCGGCTCCGACTTTCAGCCCGATTATAATGTTTAAAAGAATGATAAACCCTGCGGGAATGATAGAACTAGTCCCCATGGGATTATCGAGAAATCCTTTTCCCAATAGTATTCCGCTAATGGAAACCAGGATCAGCATGAGAAAGGCGAGAGCTTCAATTCTACTTAGAATTTCCGGCCTGATTATACCTGAAGTTGTGAGGCTGCTGCTGCCCAAAGCCAGAAACACGATTCCCGAAGCTACCACAACGCCGCCCTGGAATCCTCCTCCCGGTGATAGGTGTCCGTACAACATCACATAAAAGCCGAATAAGAGAACTACAGGACCCAGTTTCCCGGTTACAGTTTCCAGAAGATGAGTTCTCATGTAGTTGGATTTCCTTTTTTCACCGGGCAGTGCAAAGGCAGAACCGCTGAGGTGCTGATTTTTTGAAGAATCCTGCATAAGCACTGCTCCCGCTTTAGTCAGAATTCCTATGGTGCCCGTAACCGCTACCAGTAGGACAATTGTCTCCCCCAGGGTGTCAAAGGCTCTGTAGCCGAGATAGATGGCACTGACAAGGTTTCTGGCTCCCGATTCGCCCGCTCCATTGGTCTCCAGGTAATTTCTGGCATGGACAGGCCAGGGTGTTCCATCCAGAAAGACAGGTAGAACGGCCAGAGCAATAAGAACAAGTGATAAAACAGAAAGGATAAACTGGATCCTATGGCCTATTTGAAATGGTTTTTTTATCACTGCTGATCCTTTCTCTCCGTGTGCCGTATAATCCAGACAAAAATGATGGTCGATACTCCTGCCCCTACAGCAGCTTCGGTAATGGCGACATCGGGAGCATGGAGAATATAAAAGAGCAAAGCCGATAGGAGACTGATGGCAGAGAGTGCAATGACCCCATGAAGCAGGTCCTTTGATACCAGAGTGTAGATTCCCAACCCCAATATGAGAACCAGAAGAATGATAGTCATGGAGACTCCTTCTTTTTCGACATCTTCTTTCCGGTTTTTTTCTTTTTTTTCCTCGAGGGTCTCCAGGGAAAAAACCCTATATTCCAGGCGAATCTCGCCACTATATGGGATCCCGTGGGAGAGGATATGAGAAAAAAGAGGGTTATAATAACAATCCGTGCTGCAACAGCTCCATTGGGAGCTAAGAGGAGAGTGCCAATAAAAATAGACAACACTGAGGTTGTTCCCAGAAGCGATCCGGCCTGTAGTCGGGAGTAGGGATCGGGGAAGCGGAACAGGCCTGTAAGACCGGCCACTCCGAACACAATGGCCAGGGCAAAGGCAATTAATGCCAATATCTCCCGTATTATCATCTTTCCCTCTCTCCTTCGTCGGATTCCGATCCATACTCTATTTTATCTTTTAAAAACCGGGCAATGGCCAGAAATCCGAGAAATCCGAAAATATCGTAAACAAGCGCCACATCGAGATAGAGAGCCCTGGCTTCCCGAACTCCCCGGACTACCAGAAAAGCCAGAACAACAGCAGAGAGAATATTCAGGGCCACAAGTTTTCCTGAAGCTGTTTTTGATGTCACCATCCGAATGATACAGACCAGTAGGGAGAATAGTAAAAACCACTGCATTGTATCGAGAAGAATGTTTCTCATAACCAGACTTTCCCCAGATGTTTTTCCATTTGTCCCTTTACATTTTCACTGGCGACTTTAGAGTGGCTGGTTGTGCTGAAAAACCAGTGAACAGTCAGGTGGTCATCATTGAGATCAAGAGTGATAGTTCCCGGTGTAATGGTTATGGAGTTGGCTAGTACCATTCTGGACATGTCAGACCTTAAAGCGGTTCTAAAATGTACGATCCGGGGATTGACATCCCCTGTGATAACGGCCGAAAGCATCTTGAAACTTGATTTATAAATATAAAAAATCATGAGAATCAGGTATTTGATCAGATAAAAGGGATGGGGGACAAAGTAGTTAATCCCTGCCTGATGTCTGGGGATAAAGACGTCATAGGTGAGTCCTCCTATGAGCAGTGAACCGATGATTCCGGTCACAAGAGAAAAAGTCTCCAGACTGGCCGTAAATATCAGCCAGACGGCAAACATGGACACTGCTGT
>JAEINM010000357.1 GCA_016342385.1 Spirochaetaceae bacterium
TATGGATTACCAATAACCATGACAAATTGTTCCAATAATTATGGACCTTATCAGTTCCCGGAAAAACTGATCCCTGTGATGATTGAGAAGATGCTGGAAGAGAAGAATCTTCCCGTATATGGCGATGGAAAAAATATCCGTGACTGGCTGTATGTTGAAGATCACAATACGGCTGTCTGGGCTGTCATGCAGAATGGAAATCTCGGCGAGACATATAATATCGGTGGGGAAAATGAATGGGAAAATATCCATTTGGTGAATTCTCTTTGTGAAGTCGTTGCCGAGGAAACAGGTAAAGATAAAGAGTACTTTAAGAAACTGATTTCTTTTGTGAAGGACAGACCGGGACATGATCAGAGATATGCCATTAACTGTGACAAGTTGAAAAAAGAGCTTGGATGGAAACAGTCCGTTACTTTCGATGAAGGGCTGGCTCTGACTGTTAAGTGGTACCTTGGAAATCGCGACTGGATTGATAACATTAAATCCGGTGAGTATATGAAGTGGATGGAAAAGAATTATTCAGAGCGATAAAAGAACGGTTGAGAATATTCGATCTGGTGAATATAGAAGTAATTCAAAAAACAGAATAACGGAAAATGAAGGATTTAATTATGGATATACTAAGTCTGATAGGAAGAAGTAAAGAATTATTAACAGCGGATGTCGATAGAAATGAATCCTTTTTAAGTCATGAAGTTCAAAATTCATCATTTTTAGTCATTGGTGGAGCTGGTTCTATTGGTCAGGCCGTAACTAAAGAAATATTTATACGAAATCCCAGGAAATTACATGTTGTAGATATCAGTGAAAATAATCTTGTTGAACTTGTTCGGGATATAAGAAGTTCCTACGGTTATATTTCTGGAGATTTTAAAACTTTTGCTGTTGACTGCGGTTCAAAAGAATTTGAAGTCCTCTATCAAAATGAAGGTAAATATGATTATGTTTTAAATCTTTCTGCTTTAAAGCATGTTAGAAGTGAAAAAGATCCATACACTCTGATGCGGATGATCGAAACAAATATCATCAATACCATCAAGACAATAGATTTAGCCATAGAAGGTGGGGCTAAGAAATATTTTTGTGTCTCAACAGATAAAGCGGCAAATCCCGCTAATATGATGGGTGCCTCCAAGAGAATAATGGAAATGTTTCTCATTGAGAAAAGCAAAAAAATCAAGATTTCGACTGCCCGGTTTGCTAATGTCGCCTTCTCTGATGGGAGCTTACTACATGGTTTCAATCAGAGAATATTAAAGAATCAACCAATAGCGGCTCCAAATGACGTGCGAAGATATTTTGTCATACCTAAAGAAGCTGGACAGTTATGCTTGATGTCAACTTTACAGGGAGAAAATAATGAGATCTTTTTTCCTAAACTTAGTCAGGAATTAAACTTGATAACCTTTTCTTCCATTGCTGATAAATATTTGAGAAGTAGAAATTTAGAGCCTTATTTATGTGATTCAGAAGAAGAAGCTCGTCAAATTGCATCAGAGAAACGAAATGATGGAAAATGGCCTTGTTGCTTTACATCTTCCGAAACAAGTGGAGAGAAAGATTATGAAGAGTTCTATACTGAAGGTGAAGTCGTTGATTTCGAACGATTTGACACTCTTGGGATTATAAAAAATTCATCAGAGAAGACAAGCAGTGAATTATTCTCATTTCTTGAAAAAATATCTGAGATAAAAGATAGTATGAATTGGGAAAAGGATCAATTCTTAACTCTTTTTAAAGAAATGATTCCTGATTTCGGCCATAAAGAAACTGGCAAAAACCTTGATAATAAAATGTGAGTGAGAACCTAATGGATAAGTATAAGAATGTAGTAGACTTTATCAGGACTCTCTATAAAACAGATGATTTTATTCCACTTCATGCCCCTGTTTTTTATGGTAATGAAAAAAAATATCTTAATGATTGCATAGATTCTACTTTTGTTTCATCTGTTGGGAAATATGTCGATCTATTTGAAAATCGGATTGCTGATTTTACGGGAGCTAAAAAAGCTATAGCAGTAGTTAATGGAACATCAGCCCTTCATGCAGCTCTTAGATTAGTCGGGGTTCAAAATGGCGATGAAGTTATTACTCAACCCTTAACATTTATTGCCACATGTAATGCCATATCTTATTGTGGAGCTTCTCCCGTATTTGTCGATGTAGATATTGATACTATGGGTCTTTCTCCCAAATCTCTTAGTTTTTTTCTTGATGAGAATTGCGAAAAAAGACATGGTAAAATAATAAATATAAAGACAGGAAATAGAGTTTCTGCCTGTGTTCCTATGCATACTTTCGGGCATCCAGTTCGTATTAAAGAAATTGCGGATATTTGTCAGACTTGGCATATCCCATTGATAGAAGATGCTGCTGAGTCTTTGGGCAGTTATGCAGGGGATACTCATACTGGGTTATTTGGAAAATGTGGTATCCTTAGTTTTAACGGTAATAAAACAATTACTACTGGTGCCGGAGGCATGATCATTACTAATGATGAAGAGTTCGGGAATTTAGCAAAGCATATAACGACTACAGCAAAGGTTCCTCATGAATGGGAATTTAATCATGATATGATTGGATTTAATTATAGGATGCCTAATCTAAATGCCGCTTTGGGCTGTGCCCAGCTTGAGACATTACCGACAATCCTGGAGACAAAAAGAGTAATAGCTGAACAATACTCCAACTTCTTTAAAGAAATGGGGATAGACTTTATTCAGGAAAGGGCAAGTGTAAAAGCCAATTATTGGCTAAATGCGGTAAAGATGGAATCTGCAGAAGAACGTAATGCTTTTTTACAGTATACAAATAGTCAAGGTATAATGACCCGCCCGATTTGGACTCTGATGAATAAACTCAACATGTTTAAGGATTGTTTTATTGGAAATCTGGATAACTCACACTATCTTGAAGAGCGAATATTAAATATTCCCAGTGGAGTGAATAGGTAAATTATGAAAGATATTATCCTTATTGGAGGTGGAGGTCATTGTATTTCCTGTATTGATGTCATCGAAGCATCAGGATTGTATCGAATTCAGGGCATCTTGGATCTTCCACAAATGGTTGGACGCAAAGTTTTAGATTATTCAATTATTGGAACAGATGATGAATTAGCCAGCTATATTGATAATAATACGGCATTTTGTATAACGATTGGTCAGGTAGAGGCCGGTGATACTCTTCGTAAGAATATTTATATTAAAGCATTAAATCAGGGAGCTGATCTTCCTGCCATTATCTCCCATAATTCATATGTAAGTAAGAGAGCAGAGATCGAAAACGGCTCAGTTGTTTTATCTGGTGTTATTGTTAATTCCACAGTAAAAATCGGAAATAATAGTATAATCAACAGTGGTTCTATTGTTGAGCATGGTGCATTTGTGGGAGACCATTGTCATATCTCTACAGGTGTTATTGTAAATGGTGATTGTATTATTGGAAATAATTGTTTTATCGGCTCTGGAGCCATTATAAAAAACGGTGTTTCAATTGTAGAAAATGCTCTAGTTGGAATGGGATCTGTTGTAAGAAAAAATATTACTGCACCAGGTACTTATTATGGTAATCCTTTAAGGAAAATTAAATAGTGAAGACTTTAATTATTGCTGAAGCCGGTGTAAATCATAATGGATCTTTACAGCTGGCCAAAAAACTTGTTGATACTGGTGCTGATGCTGGTGTCGATGTTGTAAAATTCCAGACATTTAATCCAGGGGCTCTGACATCAGCATTAGCTCAAACTGCTGAGTATCAGAAAGTGAATACAGGAAAAGATGAATCTCAGTTGGAAATGCTCAGAAATCTGACTTTATCAGAACAGGATCATTATGAACTGGCAGAGTATTGTAAATCAAAAAATGTTCAGTTTTGTTCTTCTCCTTTTGATTTGGGATCTATCGCTTTCCTGAAAAAACTAGGGGTCCCATTTTGGAAAATCCCATCTGGTGAAATAACTAATTTACCTTACTTAAGAGAAATTGCCAGGTTTAATGAACCGGTTATTTTGTCGACTGGAATGTCCAATTTATCAGATATTGAATCTGCGTTAAATATTTTATTGGAATCGGGAGTAAATCGTGAGAAAATTTCTTTACTTCATTGCAATACAGAATATCCCACTCCTGCTTCTGATGTGAATTTAAATGCAATGAAAACTTTACGGTCTGCTTTTTGCATGAATGTCGGCTATTCAGATCACACTAGAGGAATTGAATTCCCCATAGCTGCTGTTGCTTTGGGAGCTACAATAATCGAAAAACATATTACATTGAACAAGGCAATGGAGGGACCTGATCATCGGGCAAGTCTGGAGCCTCATGAGTTATTTGAAATGGTGAAGGCTATTCGTAATATTGAAATAGGGATGGGCTCTTCAGTTAAACGGCCGTCTGAATCTGAGATGAAAAATATTTCTGT
>JAEINM010000358.1 GCA_016342385.1 Spirochaetaceae bacterium
AGTGAACTTTTTAAAAGTGCAGATATTTCTTATGTAAAATGGGACATGAACAGAAATTTCAGTGATATATATTCTAATTATCTTCCAGCTGAAAATCAGAAGGAATTTTCCCATAGATATGTTCTTGGACTCTATGGGATTCTAGACAGATTAACCAGTGAATTTCCACAGATTCTCTTTGAATCCTGTGCCAGCGGGGGAAGCCGTTTTGATCTGGCCATGTTCTATTATATGCCTCAGATCTGGACAAGTGACAACACAGATGCGGTTGAACGTCTGCATATCCAATATGGAAGCTCTCTGCTGGCGCCTCCTTCTGTTATGGGAACTCATGTGAGTGCTGTTCCCAATCATCAGATCATAAGGAACACTCCTATCGAATCGCGTTTCAATACAGCGGCATTTGGTCTTCTAGGATATGAATTGGATTTGACAAAACTCTCGGCTTTTGAAAAAAAGGTTATAGAGCGACAGATCATTTTTTATAAAAAATTTAGGAAAGTCCTGCAATTCGGTGATTTTTTCAGAATTCAAAGCCCATCAGATAATTCAATCTGCCTATGGATGGTTGTCTCTCCGAATAAAGATAAAGCCTTAGTCGGATATTATCAGCAGTTAGCTAAACCCAATCCCGGAACAGAGAGATACAAACTGATACATCTGAATGAAAAAAAAGAATACAATTTACAAAACAGAATCCAGTATATGAATATCCGGCAATGGGGAGACCTTATAAATATGGTTCTGCCGGTTGTACTAAAAACAGATGGTTTTATTCATAGTAAAATTTCTGAAAATTACCTATATGAGCAGGAGAAAACCGGTTTTAATTCATTTGGTGATCAATTAATGAATTGCGGGTTTTCTCCTAAACAACAATTCTATGGCACAGGTCTGGATGAACAAATTGCCTATATCGGTGATTTCGGTTCCAGAATTTTTATACTGGAAGAAGTAAATTTGTAATTTTCATCATATAATAAAATGATAATATGAAAAAATATTACTTAACTGCCGTATTTGTATTTATTACCCTTTATTCCATCTTTTCAGAATCGATAGGAACCTTCAGACTTGATCACCTGACTATTTCTGACGGATTACCTCATTCATCGGTCTCAAAAATTGTGCAGGACAGCAATGGTTTTATGTGGTTTGGAACTCAGTCGGGTCTGACAAAATATGACGGATATAGTTTTATAACCTATCTGAATGATCCCTTTGACAGCAATTCTCTGCCCCACAACCTGGTACAGACAATGTTTCTGGATAAAGATGATATTCTCTGGATCGGGACCTATAGTGGTTTGAGCAGACTCAATATCCGTAGTAATAAGTTTGTTAACTATCAAAGTTTATCTGATGACACTTCATTAAGTAATGATGTTGTCGTTGCTATTGAGCGGGATTGTAAAGGCCGATTATGGGTAGGGACTCTCAATGGTTTAAATCTTCTAGATGAGGAGAGCGGAACCTTTACACAGCTTTATCACAATCCGGAAGATTCCGGAAGTCTTCCCGATAATACAGTCCGTACCATTTTTACAGATAAAAATGATAATCTCTGGATCGGAACTTATGGAGGTCTTAGCAAATGGGACTTTGAGAATGAGAGATTTATCAATTTTACATCTGCTGAAGAGGATAAAAGACAGGTTATTGAAAGAGCCCGTGAGGTTTTAAAGGCAGCCCGGGGGAATCCCGGGACATCACCTGAGGAATTGAAGAAAAACAAAGAGGTTTTAGAAATAGCACTGGTATCAGAAATTGATACTAATACAATACCCAGTAATTATATTATGGATATAAAACAGAGCCCTTTTTCTGACGATGTAATACTGCTGGGAACCTGGAAGGGACAAAGTTCTCCCGGTGGTGTTGCAGGATTTAATACAAAGACAGAAGAAATTAAACGCTATATAACTCATGATATGAGAGTTTATTCAATTATGGCGGATAATGATAATAGACTATGGGTCGGTACATGGGGAGGGGGGCTTTCCATTTTGTCATTGGAAGATGATACCTATGAGTACTATGAACAAGGATCATCCTCAGATTTATCACACAATGTTGTTTACTCTTTATATCAGGATTATTCAGGAGTTATCTGGATTGGCACCAATGGCGGGGGAATTAATAAATATGTAAACTGGAAGAATCAATATAAGTTCTATTACAATGATACGGGAAACCCCAGGTCTCTGCCTTCCGGGAAAGTAGTCGTAGCCTTTGAGGATTCCCAGTCGAGATTATGGTTTGGGGTCCAGGGAAGTGGATTAAGCCTATTAAATAAGGAAGATGATTCTTTTAAAAATTACTCCTATGATGAAGAGGATGAGACAACTCTCAGCAATGGGATCATCAATACAATTTTTGAAGATAGTTCTAATAACCTCTGGGTCGGGACAAACAACGGATTGAATCTTTATATTGATAAAAGTGATAGTTTTAAACGCATTTATGCCGATGAAACAGGAGCTTCCCTACCGGAAAATCTGATTTATACCATTATTGAAGATCATGACAATAACATCTGGATCGGGACTTATACAAGAGGTCTCTCTGTACAGAACAGTCAAACAGGAGAGTACAGTTATTACCGTAATGATAAGGACGATCCTACATCACTTTCCGATAATCTTATAAGAAGCTTATTTGTGGATTCAACCGGTAAAATCTGGATAGCAACCAATAAAGGCCTGAATCTCTTCTTGCCGGAATCGAAATCCTTTCAGAGATTTCAGCACAATAAAAATGATAGGAATAGTCTCAGCAGTAACGATATCCGGAAAATTTTTGAAGATAAAGAGAGAAACATCTGGATTGCTACAAATGGAGGAGGTGTGAATCTCTATCATCGGGATACTGAGAGTTTCACTTTACTCTCGACTCTCCATGGATTGTTGAATAATTCAGTTTACGGAATAGAAGAAGATAATAAGGGGAATTTACTTTTCATTACACAAGCGGGAATCTCGGTCTATAATAAAAAAGAAAAATCTTTCTCCATTATCGATCAGAAAACAGGTCTGTTGAGTAGTGAGCTAACTTCGGGATATCTTAAAGCCCATGATGGGAGTTTCTATATAGGCAGCAATGAAGGGATTACACATATTCCATATTTTGAAGAACAGAATTTTGACTATATACCCATGATTCATATAAATAGAATTTCTATTTTAGGAATGCCCTATGAAAATAACGCCACACCCCCATGGGAATTAGATGAACTAATTCTAAAACACGATGAAAATACCTTATCTTTTGAGTTTACACTTAGTGATTATGCAAGTGACGGGCAAAATCAGTTTGCCTATAAACTGGAGGGTGTTGATTCAGAGTGGGTTTTTTCAGGAGTACGGAATTTTGCCCGTTATACACAATTGAAACCCGGTGAATATGTATTTAGAGTTATAGGAGCAGATAGCCGGAATAACTGGAACGAGAAAGGGGCCGTATTGAATATTGTCATTTCTCCTCCTTTCCGGCAGTCCGTTTTTGCTAAAATTATATATATTCTTCTTATCATCCTTATTATTGTCCTCATTTTTATTAGAAGTTCAAGAAAAGAGAGGGAAACTCAAAAGAAGATTGAAGAACAGATAGCATTAAATATTGAACTGGAAGGTAGAGTCAGAAGGAGAACCGCTCAAATAGAAGAGGCCAGAGAAATAGCAGAAGAAGCTACAAGAGCAAAAAGTCTGTTTCTGGCCAATATGAGCCATGAACTGCGCACTCCTCTCAACGCTGTAATCGGTTTTAGCGCTCTTCTCAATGAAGATTATTACAATTCCGAAGAAAAACATATTATAAGCTCTATAAAAGCAGCCGGGAAAAGTTTATCTACATTAATCAATGATTTACTGGATCTGTCAAAACTGGAAGCAGGGAAGTTAAGAATTAAACCGACACCTCTTCGCTTAAGGACTTTTTTGTTTGAAATAAAACACATATTTGATTTGAAAGTAAAAGAAAAAAAACTGAATTTCTCAATTGATGATGACCCCCAATTACCCGACATAATTATTGTCGACGAAACCAGATTCAGACAGATTCTGATCAATCTGATAGGAAATGCCATAAAATTTACAGATTCAGGAGCAATCAGAATAGCTGTCAGGAAACTGAAGAATGATAAAAGGGGATATATCGACCTAGAGCTCTCTATAGCTGATACGGGATGTGGAATCCTCCAAGAGGAAAGAGAGAAAATCTTTACAATATTCTGGCAGAACGAAAATAATGCAAAAAAGAAACCTTCAGGTACGGGATTGGGATTGTCAATAACAAAAAACCTGATCCATCTTATGAATGGAGAGATTACTGTTGAGAATAATGACGAGGGCGGGGCTACATTCACGGTTATTCTGCGGGATATTGCATTTAAAAGTGAAACAGAAAACAAGCATTCCGAAAA
>JAEINM010000359.1 GCA_016342385.1 Spirochaetaceae bacterium
GCCATTTTATTATTCTTATTTCTATTGTCTCTCCCGGTTCTTTATTCTCAGGAAAATCTGAAAATTGTTCCAGGTGATGCTTATATCGAACTGGATCCATCAGGTGGTTTTAATCTCTGGATAAAAAAGAAAGAAGGTCTGGGATCTATTATGCTAACAGATTCCTCGAAAGACCCTGAAGGACGTGAAGATTCGTTTACATTGCGGTCTTTTGACTATAATGAGACTAATGGTGATGAAAAGCGTATACTCAATGGTGAATTCCTTAAACAGGGCGAGGGGTATTATTTTCTTATAGATTCCACCACCGAAATAAGTCCGGTTTTCAGAGAAGAGGCTTTTAGAATTTATGTCCCCTCTACTGTGACCTACGGATACCCATGGAGTCGAGAGGGGCAGCTGGCTATCGGGCGGGGATCCTGGCTGAACATAAGGGCTTTTGAAAGACCATATGCTGATTACAGAGGCTCGTATATAGACAATCCTTTTATACTAAATATGAAAGAACTCCCTCCACTGCCGCCGATTGCTTTTGAAGTAGAAGAGGAAAAAGGGGTTTTTGATGAAATGGCTTCAGAAACAGAGGGAGAGTTCAATATTGCTGAAGACGGAGATGATGCCGTTGATAAAATTGCCGCTCTGCTCGACAGAACTCCCGGCCCGGATATTGACCTTGTTCTGGTTGTAGATACAACTGTCAGTATGAAGGATGATGTCAGTTTTATTAGAAATAAGCTTGTTCCCATTGTAAAAACTAAAATTGCCTCCTTTGAACAATTTAGAATAGGAATTGTTTTATATCGGGATTACAAAGAGGAATATCTTACAAAAATTTTTAAATTTGAGTCAGACCTTGATACCATTCAAGGTCGATTGAACCGTGTAACAGTCGCGGGGGGGCGGGATCTCCCGGAAGCTGTCTATGAGGGGTTATATGAAGCTGTAAATAGTTTTGAATGGAAGGCCTCTTCAAGACTGATTATTCAAGTAGGGGATGCGCTTCCCCATGAGGTCCCCCGGGGGGCTATTTCAAAAGAAATGGTATTTGAAGATGCCAGGTCAAAGGATATATCTCTATATCCCATACTTCTTCCTGCAGAATAATTATCGGTGATCATTCAGATAAAAAAGGTCCGTTAATAGGACCTTTTTTTCTGTTAAACTTCTTCAGGCGTATTCTCTTTACTTTTCGGATTCTGCTTTTCATCGATCAAAGCCAGTATTTTTTCGCTAAGGATTCTGTATCTTTCGGGGTACATAGCCGCAAAAGGACTTGTTTTATATTTATCAAGAACCTGTTCAAAAAGAGATTTTGAATAATCATAATCCTTCTTTTTGTAATAGATCAAGGCTCTTTCATATTCAGCAGCAATTGTCTTATTGTGAATTTCCGGATACCGAACCAAATATACTTCATAGTAATATAGTGCTAGGTTGTAATGATTTTCATCCATGGCATCCTGAGCATTTTTAAAAAATATTTCCTCTTTAAGATCAATGGCAACTTCATTTGGAACAGAAGTACAGGAATTTAATAACAACAGTAGAGCTGGAAGGGCTGCCAGTCGGCAAATTAACTTTTTCATAAAACATCCTTAAAATATAGAATGAAAATACCCGACAAATGTTCAAAGTATCTGTTTTCATTCCGGTAGTGGTAAAATCTTTTTTACTTTAAAAAAAAAATTACCGAATACATTCTTCCGTATCGGTAAAATGGTATCCGGCAATCTTTGTAAATTCAAGTTAAAAATTTAATCAGATGTATATTTCATCTTTTATGGGAAGATTTTTTTTCAGTTCTTTTATAAACTGCTTTGTTTCTCCCATAGGCTCGTACGCATCGCACTCATCCAGGCTTCGTCGTGCAACAGTAAAATATTTATAATATTTTTCTTCTCCGAGCTTCTTTTTCCATTTCCCGGCTGTACATCGAACTCTAAGTTGATATTGATTTTCATTTCCGTTGCTAACTCTGATTAGTTTACAATTAATACAGTTGGCGCAATATATTTTATCTTCAATAGAAGACAGATCTATATCGTCAAGGATATCTGCCATGCGGTCCTCCTTATATTTAAAACTTACTTTTTACAAATTTCCGCGTCCTGTAGATACTATAACAGACAGTGGACAGGCAGGGAAGAGTCTCTCCACTGTTGTTTGACTATTTTATGGGATTGATTTGCCATATTTCAGAGGCATATTGTCTAATTGTCCTGTCTGAGGAGAATTTCCCACTGCTGGCAATGTTCATAAAGGCCATTTTATTCCACCTCTCCCGATCCTTATAGGCTTCTGATGCTTTCTCCTGAGCTTCAACATATGACCTGAAATCCTTAAGAACAAAATATGTGTCAGGTTTATTGCCCTCGATACCGTAAATCAGGGAATCATAGATCTCCCGATAGATGTCGTAGGATCCGAATGTTCCATCAATCAGCATATTTAAAATATTCTGCAATTCAGGATCCGCGGCCAGAATCTCCTGAGGTCTATAGGAATGCTCATTTCGTATTCTGCTGATTTCATCTGATGTAAGTCCGAATATAAAGGCATTTTCCTCTCCGGCTTCTTCAACAATTTCTATATTAGCTCCGTCTAAAGTTCCTATAGTAAGAGCTCCATTCATCATGAATTTCATATTTCCTGTACCAGATGCTTCTTTCCCGGCAGTAGATATCTGCTCGGATAAATCAGAAGCCGGAAATAGCTTTTCAGCAATTGAAACCCGGTAATTTTCGATAAAAACGACTTTAATTTTATCCGCAACCTGTTCATCATTATTTATGAGAGAAGCAACATCATTAATAAGCTTAATTATCATTTTGGCCGTTCTGTAACCCGATGCTGCTTTTGCTCCGAAAATAAATGTTCTCGGTACGATTTCTGCAGATGGATCTTCTTTTAACCTTTTGTACAGATATAGAATATGCAGCACGTTCAGCAATTGCCGTTTGTATTCGTGTAGCCTTTTAATCTGAACATCGAAGAGTGAATCAGGATTCACTTCGATTCCAATGACTTCCTTTATATATTGGGCTAATTTATTCTTATTATTGCTTTTTATCTGATCAATTTTTTTAAGGACTGATTTGTTGTCGGTATATTTTTTCAGTTTTTCCAGTTCTTTGAGATCTGTTATCCATTTATCACCGATTTTTTCTGTGATAAAACCTGCCAGTTCGGGATTTGATTTTAGGAGCCAGCGTCTTTGAGTTACGCCATTGGTTTTGTTGTTGAATTTTTCAGGGAACAGATCAAACCAGTCCCGTAGAGCATCGTGTTTAAGAATTTCCGTGTGAAGTGCCGCCACGCCATTGACAGAGTGGGAACCGGCAATAGCCAGCCATGCCATTTTAATCATACCGTGATGAATAATAGACATGCGGGCCTGTTTTTCCCAGTCTCCCGGATAAACCCCTCTTACAAACTCCAGGAACCTCCTATTAATCTCCTCGACAATCTGATAGACCCGGGGCAAAAGATTCTGGAAGATTTCTATAGGCCATTTTTCCAGTGCTTCGGCCATTATGGTATGATTTGTGTAGGCAAAAGTTTTTGAAGTTAAAGTCCAGGCATCGGTCCAGCTCAGGCCTTCTACGTCTAGTAATATTCTCATAAGTTCTGGTATGGCGACGACAGGATGCGTATCATTTAGCTGAATGGCTACCAGTTCAGAGAATCGGGAGAAATCATCACCCATTTTTACTTTGTATTTTCTAATAATATCCTGTAAAGAGGCTGATACAAAAAAATACTGCTGTTTCAGTCTGAGTGTTTTTCCCATAGGACCAATATCATTGGGGTAGAGAACCCTGGAAATATCTTCAGCGGAATTCCCTTTTTCTACGGCTTTCAGGTATTGTTCGTTATTGAATAACTGCAGGTCAAAACCATCAGGAGATTCTGCTTCCCACAAACGAAGATTATTTATGGTATCTGTACCGTATCCGATTATGGGCATATCAAAAGGAATAGCCAGCACATCTTCTGAATTGACCTGTTTATAGTGAATTCTTCCTTCATTGTCTCTTTCGGCAATGACTTCTCCGCCGAACTTAACCATCACCGAATAGTCCGGACGTTTTATTGACCAGGGATTATCATGTTCAAGCCAGTTATCGGGTACTTCTATCTGGTAACCATCTTTAATAATCTGCTTAAACATCCCGTATTTATAGCGGATCCCGTATCCCGTTGCGGGAAGATTCAACGTCGAGAGAGAGTCCAGGAAACAGGCTGCCAGCCTTCCCAGACCACCGTTGCCCAATCCTGCATCGGGTTCTGTGTCTTCTATAAGGTTGTAATCAAGTTCAAGCGAGTCCAGAATCTCTTTTATTTCACTTTCAATCCCCAGGTTAACAAGATTATTACTCATGGCTCGTCCCATGAGAAATTCTGCAGATAG
>JAEINM010000360.1 GCA_016342385.1 Spirochaetaceae bacterium
ACCTTTCTCCGCAGTTATTCTGGGGCAAAGCGCCAAAAGGCACAAAAAGCTTTGCGCTAACGGCGTTTGATCCTGATGCGCCAACAGGCAGTGGCTGGTGGCATTGGATCGTTCTGAATATTCCTGCAGGTACCCATAGTCTTGCTCAGGGGGCTTCTGGTCAATTAAAGCAGGGACTGGAAACACGTACTGATTTTGGCAAACCGGGGTTTGGTGGCGCTTGTCCTCCTGTCGGCGATGGCATGCATCGTTATCAATTTACAATTTGGGCGTTGCCGCAGGAAAAAATCGATCTGCCTGCAGATATTTCACCTGCAGCGGTCGGTTTTACCTTAAATAGTTTGATGCTAGAGAAAGCGACATTAACAGCTACCTATGTGCGTTAGTAACTAGAGATATTAGCAGGGAAACAAAATGACGGCGCTGATTGGCATCAATCATTATTACAGCAGAAAACCCCAGGCACTGCGTAATCTACCCATTTATGTGCCCAGTATTATTGCGGTGCAGGCGGGAAGTAAACGGCTGCAATGGCATGATAAGACGTTAAGCTGCAACGGCAGTAACTGGCTAATTGTGCCTGCTAATCAGCGCCTCACTTTTGTCAACACTCCCTCTGTTAGTCGCCAGGAGCTGAGTCGGTTTCGCTCTACTCAAGTGACTTTTCTGGCTCCGCCGGCAAAAGCGATGATGGATCTGATTGCCAATACGTCAAAGCGCCGTTCTCTGCCGCCGATCTTGCCTCGCAATCCCAAATTGGATTTTGCTTTTGCTCAACTGCAGGAGATGGTCAATCATAATCTGATGACTGGGGTACAACAGCATTACTTAAATGGTTTTTATCAGCAGTTATTGGAAGCAGGGGGAATGCCTTTATTGTTTCCCTCATCCCGAGTCTCAAGCAGTGAACAAATTAGCCGTTATCTGGCAGAAAAACCGGCAGAGGTCAAGTGGGCTGTAGCGGCAGATACTTTTATTTATTTTGAAAAGACAACTATAGGGAAACCGGCTGATAGAAGTGAAGCCTACAGGGAGCTTAAGCGGTTCTCCGGACAGACTCATCAGGTTTATTCCGGAATAACTCTCTATAGTGCACAAAGAGATGTCATTGTAAGTGATGTAGAGGTAACAGATGTTACTTTCCGGGAATTAACAGAGAATGAAATACAGTGGTATCTGAGAACAGAGGAGTGGAAAGGAGTTGCCGGTTCCTACAGGATTCAGGAAAAAGGGGAATGCCTCATAAAGGGAATAAATGGCTCCTACAGCTCTGTAATGGGGTTGCCAATCACCCTTTTTTATGGCATGTTAACAAAGTTAAATTATAAATTTGACAAATTTCCGGTAGCGAAAGCTACTGAGACCTAAGAGAAGGACGCATTCTTGACTTAAAGAATGCATAGGAGGCTACATGGCTGTAGTAACAATGAAAAACCTGCTTGAGTCAGGTGTACATTTTGGTCACCAGACAAAAAGATGGGACCCCAGAATGAAGAAGTTTATCTTCGCACAGAGAAACGGAATCCATATAATCGATCTTCAGAAAACTATAGTATCTATTAAAGAAGCTTATGACGCCGTAAGAGCAACAGTTCTCAAAGGCGAATCTGTCCTGTTTGTAGGAACCAAAAAACAGGCTCAGGTCGCTGTGGCAAAAGAAGCGGAAAGATGCGGTATGCATTTCATCAATAACAGATGGCTTGGTGGTATGCTCACAAACTTTTCCACTATAAAGAGATCACTTCAGCGTCTGAAAAAAATTGAAAAAATGGAAATCGACGGAACATTCGAACAGCTTACGAAAAAGGAAGTATCAAAACTTTTAAAAGAGAAAGCAAAACTCGAGAAAAACCTCGGTGGTATCAAAGAGATGAAAGATCTTCCGGGAATTATTTTCATCATCGATACAAAGAAAGAAACAATCGCCGTGGCTGAAGCGAAAAGAATGGGCATCCCCATTGTTGCTGTTGTTGATACAAACTGTAACCCTGAAGGAATTGACTTCCCTATTCCGGGGAATGACGATGCCATCAGAGCAATCAGTCTATTTACTCAGGTTATCGCCAATGCTGTAATCGAAGCAGATAACGAAACAGGTCTTAAAGTTATTGAAACTCTTCAGGATGAAGAAGAAGAAGAGGGAACAAAAACTGAAGCACCAGTTGCTGAAGTAGCTGAAGAAGCTCCAGTAACTCCTGCTGAAGATGAAGACGTAGTTTACAGTACTGAAAAGGAGAAATAGATGGCCGTATCACCAGCAGACGTTAAAAAACTGAGAGGGAAAACAGGAGCAGGTATGCTCGACTGTAAAAATGCCCTTATTGAAGCTGATGGAGACTTTGCTGAAGCAGAAAAAGTTCTGAAAAAAGCCGGTCTTGCCAAAGCAGATAAAAAAAGCGGAAGAGCGACAAACGAAGGCAGCGTCTTTACTAAAATAACAGATGACAAAGCCGTTATTCTGGAATTGACATGTGAGACTGACTTTGTCGGTCAGAATGATAAATTCAAGGCCACAGGGGCTCTCCTTGTCGATACAGTTATTGATAAGGGATTAACAGAACCGACAGATGCCCTGACAGATATCGTAAAAGAGGCCATTGCGGTTCTCAATGAAAATATGTCTGTGAAAAGACTCACCGTTCTTCCCATTGCAGCTAATGAGACTGTTATTGATTATATCCACGGTGGTGGTAAAATCGGTGTTCTAATTAAACTGGCATGTGATAGTGCTGAAACAGCGGCAAAAGATGAAGTGAAGGCATTCGGTTTTGATGCGGCTCTTCATGCAGCGGCTTTCAATCCAGCTTTCCTGAACAAAGATTCCATTGATGCAAAATATATTGCTGATCAGGAAGAGATTTTTACAGCTCAGGCTCTTGCTTTGGGAAAACCTGAAAATGTGGCTGCGGGAATTGTTAAAGGAAAAATGAACAAACATATCTCACAGATCTGTTTTGTTGACCAGAAATTCGTAAAAGATGATAAAATTACTGTTAAGCAGGCAGCAGACCAGGCTGGAAAAGAAGCCGGTGGCAAAGTTGAACTGACAGATTTTATCTATTACCAGGTTGGCGAAGATAAATAATTAATTATATTAAGGCCGCTCGCTGTTTACAGGGGCGGTTTTTTCATTTTTTATTAAACGAAAGATTACTTCGTTATTAAACGAAAGATTACTTCGTTATTAAACGAAAGATTACTTCGTTATTAAAGGGAGAGCATATGAATACTGTAAAAGCAAATACTCAGGACAGAATGGAAAAGACCATTAGAGCTCTGGGTGATGAATTCAACACCATTAGAACAGGTAGAGCTTCAACATCACTCTTTGATAGGGTTATGGTTGAGTATTACGGAACTCCAACTCCCCTCAATCAGGTTGCCAATATTTCAGTTCCTGAAGCAAGACTGATTGTCGTCCAGCCCTTTGATAAAAACTCTCTTTCAGATATCGAAAGAGCCATTCTGACATCTGATCTGGGACTGAATCCCAATAACGATGGAAAAGTAATTAGAATAAATATTCCGCCTCTCACAGAAGAAAGAAGAAAGGATCTGGTCAAACAGGCTAAAAATATTGCAGAGAATTCTCGAGTCAGTCTCAGAAACATTAGAAGAGATGGCAACGATGCCGTAAAAAAAGGTGATTTCCCGGAAGACGAACAGAAGAAAAGCATAGATGAAATCCAGAAAATTACAGATGATTTTGTCAAACAGGTAAATGATCTCCTCAGTGAAAAAGAAAAGGAAATAATGGAGATTTAATGGCTGAAGATAAAGCAGCATTAATTGATCCTCATATACTGCCGAATCATGTCGGCATTATTATGGACGGAAATGGCCGGTGGGCTAAAAATCGGGGACTAATCCGTTCAAAAGGTCATCGTGAAGGTCTCGAATCTGCCAAGAGAATCGTAAAAGCTGCGGCCGATATAGGGTTAAAATATATATCTCTCTATGTTTTTTCCACTGAAAACTGGAAAAGAGCTGAAGAAGAGATTTCTTTTCTCATGGTTCTGATTAAAACATATCTGAAAAGTGAATTCAAATTCTACAAAGAGAATAAAATTAAAGTTGTTCATAGTGGAGACCTGAAGAAATTACCTCCTGATATTCAGAAAGAAATTACGACGATAGTCCACGATACAAAAGATTTCACCGGTCTTACCATGAATCTCCTAATAAACTACGGTGGGAAGGATGAGATACTGAGAGCTGTAAACAAATGGAATAAAACAGGGCGTTCCTCTGTTCTCGATGAAGAAACTCTTTACAGTTTTTTTGATGCTCCCGAAGTGCCTCCTCTCGATTTAATTATACGTTCGGCCGGGGAAAGAAGACTAAGTAATTTTCTATTGTGGCAAAGTGCCTATGCTGAGTATTATTTTTCAGAGAA
>JAEINM010000361.1 GCA_016342385.1 Spirochaetaceae bacterium
TCCAACAGATATGTAGGGATTCTGTATAGCAGAAGGCAATTTTTCCTGCACTTCATTTATTTTTTCTCGAATGACTGCCATCAGGGGCTGCATATTTGTATCCTCATCAAATTCAAGCATAATAATTGAAGCACTGTTCTGAGAAGATGAGCTTATTTCTTTTAATCCCGGTATAGAAACAAGTATATCCTCCAAAACTGATGTGACTTCTTTTTCAATATCCTCTGCACCGACTCCGGGATAGGTGGTTACTATGGCGGCTGTGGAGCCTTCAATGTCCGGGAACATCCCCTGTGTGAGAAATCGAAGGGAAAAGAGTCCAAAAAAAACCAGAAGGGATAATAGAATGATAATGACTGATGGATGATTAATGGCATAATCTGATGCTTTCAATTAAATATTTCCTTATTCATTACAGCAACTCTTTGTCCCTCTCTCAGAAAAGATTGACCTTCAATGATATAAAACAGAGTGTGTATCTCCTCGGGGATCTGGTAATAGAGGTCATTGAAAAAATCCAAATTCATTTGAATCTTATGAGCTGTTTCCGTTTTGATATCATAAAACCAGGCTATATTATCACTGACAAGAGTGGTCAGAGGCAGATAAAAAACGTCGTCCTTTTCTCTAAGAAGAAATGTAATACGCACGAACATACCCGGTCTGAGGGGGGTATTAATATTATCAATGTCACATATAACTTCAAAGTTTTTTGATTCTGGAGAAATGACCGGTGATATAGTTCTGATCTTCGACTCATATGAGATCCGTTTATTATCAGATCTTGAAATGGTTACCCTGATCTTTTCACTACTATTGTAGAATATGTCAAAATATCTTTCGGGGATCCTCGCTGTTATTTTCAGTTTATCGATTGTGCCTATAGTCATTATCGGTGTCTGTTGTGAGGCCAGCGAACCTTCAGATATGTGCTTTTTAAGAACAGCACCAGCTATGGGAGATTTTATTTCGGCGTATTCAAAGCGAAGTTTTGCCATTTCGTATTGAGACAGGGACGATTCATATTGAGTTTTTGCCAGTTCAAAATTCTGCAAACTCGTCATTTTCTGGTCATATAGAGCTGTTAGCCGTTC
Organism: Spirochaetaceae bacterium; assembly: GCA_016342385.1. Classification (GTDB taxonomy): domain Bacteria; phylum Spirochaetota; class Spirochaetia; order DSM-2461; family DSM-2461; genus Spirochaeta_F. The sequence continues at coordinate 1,095 of JAEINM010000361.1, forward strand.
AAAATTCAGTTTGGCATATTGGTAGGCAGAATCAGCCTGCCTTAGGTTCAATTGCAGAAGTTCATTATCAATACGGGCAATAACCTGATCTTTTTCAACTCGATCACCTACATCGCAATAGGTTATATCCAGCAGTCCAATTACTCTCGGCAGTACAGTGACGACTTCATCTGATTCTATGTATCCATTTATAGTAAATTCTTTTCTTAAGGAGCCCTGCCGGGGCTTCGAGACAATTACCGGAGGATCGATAATTTTTATTTCTTCTTTTTTTATTCCCGAATTCCGGAACAGAATAACAACAACCAATACCAGTAGTAAAATAATAATTATAACGGGAAAGTCTTTTTTCATATTTTTTGCCTCTAAAAGTGATAAATAAAAGAATGTTCGTTCTTTTATAAATATACTATAGAATTCGGAAAAAAAATTAATAAAATTCAGAATCTATGGTAAATAAATATGTTTACGTTTTTCGGTTTATTCTCGTAAATATCCACTATGTGACGTATAATAAATAAGATAATTAACGAAATTATTAAAAAAGAGAGGATCTATGCATACAGGAAACAATATATGTGAAATCAGGAAAAAGAATTCTCTTTCAATTGAAAAATTAGCCGAAATGGTGGGACTGGATGTTGAGTATTTAAAAGGGCTGGAGGAGAGGGATGTTGAAGCATCAGTTTCTGAACTGCTTAAAATATCGGCCGCCCTGGGAACAGATATATCGGCCTTGATATATGGGAAAGAATTTAATGAAGGTGGAGTCACGTTTACAAGACCTGAAACGCGAAAAGTTGTAGAAAGGAGAAAACGCCACAAATATGAGAGTCTGGCTCCCGACTACAGCGGTCGCCATATAGAACCTTTCCTGGTGGAAGTGTTTGAACAGGATGAGAAAAATCTCGAATTCAGCAGTCATGATGGAGAAGAGTTTCATTATGTTATAAAGGGGTCTTTAAAGATAACTGTAGAGGATCAGGAATATCTGCTCAATCAGGGAGATACTCTCTATTTTGATTCTTCTCTCAGGCATGCCTTAAATGCAATAGGCGGTAATGCCGAAGTCCTGGTTTCCATTTATAATGAAAAAGCTATGATGAATTATTCCCGAAGTCCTCTGATGTCAAACCTTATTCAGGGGGCTAAAATTATCGGGGGGATGAATGTTGTTGTCATTATGCCCAATCCGACGGCCATTGCCGCCGTAAATAGAGCTATTGAGGAAAAAGTTGTTAAATATGCGTATTTCGTTGGTGACAGCTCCTCCTATCCTCTGGAGCTTTTAAAATATCCTGAATATTACAAATTTATAGAAATTGATCCTCATATTCAGGAATTTGATAAAAGCGCTGCCCATAGAGGTATAGAACTGATTCATTCCGGTGAAGGGCATATGCTGATGAAGGGTAAAATAAACACAGCTATTTTTATGAAAGCCATATTAAATAAAGAAACAGGAATTGGTACGGGCCGTCGTCTCTCTCTCGTCAGTATTTTTGAGTTACCTGAAGTTGACAGACTTATTTTTCTTACAGATCCGGGAATAAACCCTGCTCTAACAGTTGCAAAAGATGTCATGGCTTCTCGGGATATTATTCTAAATGCTATCGATGTGGCTCAGAGTATGGGTATAGATAAACCCAATGTGGCTTTACTTGATGCCAATGAAAAACCCTCGGAAAAAATTCCCTCCAGTATGTTTGCAAAACAGTTATCTGAAATGGAATGGGAAAGCGCTACGGTTTTCGGGCCTTTATCCTACGATCTTGCACTATATGAAGAAGCTGTAATACATAAAGGTATGAGTGATCTGCCAGTCGCCGGAAAAGCGGATATCCTGATTGTTCCCCATATTTCAGGGGGCAATTTCCTCTATAAGGCCTGGGCAATGACTATGGGATCAGATGTCGCTAATGTCGTGCTGGGAGCAAAGGTTCCCGTCATTCTCACATCCAGAAGCGATAGCGATATGACGAAATTCCTCACACTATGTGCCAGTGCCGTTTATTCACAGCATGTATTGAAAATAGGAAATAAATGAAGGGGCGACTCGCGAGTCTCCCGTAGATTTATTTCCCGCGAATCGCCCCTTCATTTCTTATCGCATATTCTCCAGACCTTTTTTGATTTCTTCGGAGATTTTGTCGAATACTTCTTCAAAAGATCCCCGGCCGTCAATCTTAATGACTCCGTGCTGTTCATTGTATTTTTCAATAACAGGGACTGTTTTATCCTGATGGTCCTGCAGTCTCCCGACTATTTTTGATGTCTCACTATCGTAGGGGCGTTTATCATTTGTTTTCCTGCGGGCATCAAGTCTGCTGATCAGGTCTAGTGTAGGAACTTCAATTTCAATTACCTGAGATATAAAAGAACCGTGTTTTTTCAATAGACCATCCAGGATATAGGATTGTACAAGAGTTCGGGGAAATCCCTTAAAAATAAATCCCTTAACATCTTTAGTTTCAGAATCCTCCAGTTTTTTCTCAATGAGTTGAACTACAATCTCATCGGGGACCAGAACTCCATTATCATATATTTCTTTAATTTTTTTTCCAATAGGAGTTCCTTTTTTGATCTCTTCATCAAGCATGGTACCTGTCGCTACATATTCAAGACCGAACCTTTCAGCCAGGGCTTTTCCCTGTGTTCCCCTCCCTGAACCGGGATAACCGAAGAGAACAACATTATAGAGACTATTCTTTAATTCATTTCTAATGATATTTTTTATATCCACCGTAACTTTTTCGATAGATTGGGATCCATTTACACCTCTGAGAATTCCTTTTTCTTTATAGAATTGCAGGACCGGTAATGTCTTATCATGATATTCTTTCAGTCTATTTCGGATGACAGTTTCATTGTCATCACTGCGTCCCGATGTTTTTCCTCTGTTAAGCAGTCTGGTAACAGATTCCTCTTCATCCACTTCCAGACTGATCAGGCAGTTTAAAGATGTATTGAGTTTAATCATAAGCCCTTCGAGGATATAAGCCTGGATATAGGTTCTGGGAAATCCGTCAAAGAGAAAACCATTGGAGAAGGGATTGCTGACTATGGTTTTTTCGATAATCTGAACGATTATTTCATCGGAGACCAGCCCCCCGGAAGCAATTATACTTTTTGCCTCAAGACCCAGCTTGGATTCATTGGCAAGTTCATTTCGCAATATATCTCCAGTAGAGATGTAAAAAAGATTATATTCCTTTATCAGGAATTCCGATTGAGTCCCTTTTCCGGCTCCCGGAGGTCCGAATAATGCGATATTTAACATATACTGCTCCAT
>JAEINM010000362.1 GCA_016342385.1 Spirochaetaceae bacterium
ATAATCCTGTTTTCCCTCTTCAGGATTTATTAACTCAGATGTGTAGGAATTGATTTTAGGTGCCAGATAGTTGAAATTCAGATCATTGATTTTCATCATGGTCTCATCAATCGCCTTTTCAAGATCAATCTCCTGCTCTTTATAATTCAAACCGGCTAAATAGATCATATCTGAAAAATGATCAAAAATGACAAAAACATGTCCGAACAAAAAGAGTGCATCGGGAAGATCAAGAGGATCCTCTTTTTCTTGAAATTGTATGGTATCGCACATACGGCTGAACTCAAATGAGAGAAATCCTATACCTCCGGCAGGAAAAGGGATACCGCAGTCGGGCATTTCATGCTGATCTGAGAAATAGGCCAGTACATCCAGAATATCTTTACCACCATTCTTAATACGTCTCTGGCGGCCCTGTTCTTCAACATAGATATCATTACTCTTCTGGACTACACGAAAAGCTTCTTTGACCATCAATATAGAATATCTCGAACGGCCTCGTGTAAAAGCGGCTGATTCGAGTATAACTCTCGCATTCAATTTATCTGCCAGTGCAAAAGGGGTAAACCGTTCACCGGGCAATGTTTTTATTATTGTATCTTTCCGTTTAACCGGCATAGATTCCTCCTGTTGTATCTACGAGTAGAAACGTTGAATCATAATCTAATCTCACCGGGGAAAATTGTCAATCCTATTTTTGTTCTTATTCAAAGAAACGCTGAATTATCTGGAATTTTTATAATATTATAAGCTGGTTCCTTATAGGGATGAGCCCTGATCAGCGCCTTTAAGGCTCTTTTTATTGAATTCCCATCACAGACCAGTTCAACTTTCCACTCTTTTAATATTTCCAGTTTTCCGACTTTTCCCACATGAGGATCACTTCCACTTAGGGGCCTGAACTGTCCTTGTCCTTCAATCTGCCAGCAGCAGTAGTCATAATCTCCTATTTTTCCTGCACCACTCTCAAAAAGAGCCTCTTTTACACTTTCCACGTGAGTATGGGGAACATAAAACTCTATTTTATACATCATACTTCCTCCTCAACAACCACTCTATAATACACTTAAAACCGACTCAATTGACAAATAACTTTGAACAGGATATTCCTATTATATGGTAAAAAGGAAAATAGAAAATTCTGAATTTGATGAATTAAAGGTAAATATGGAAGGGGATTATCTGACTTCATTTCTCCTGGAAAATAAAACCCTAAGAGCTGTTCTCTGTAACGGCTCATTAATGATTAATGAAATGCGGGCCAATCATCAGCTTCAGATTGCTGAAACATTAATTCTGGGTCATAATTATATTGCCGCCTCCCTCTTATCTGCCAATCTTAAAGATGAGGATATTCTCCGGATAAAAGTAAACTGTTCAGGACCTTTGGGCGGTTTAAATGTAGAGGCTGATTTTAATCACAATGTCAGAGGTTACCTGTATAATAATCCCATAAGAGTTATTGAACCGGGATCCATGTCCATGTCTGATTTTTTCGGCACCGGAGTGTTATCTATAACGCGGACAAACCGATTAACAAACAGACCTTTTACCGGTCAGACTACAATTCAATATGGAAAAACAGCCAGTGATCTCGCATACTATTTCACGGTTTCCGAACAACTGGCTACGTCTTTTAATCTGGATGTTTCTTTCAGTGACAGCGGAAATGTTAAAGGAGCCGGTGGTCTCCTTATTCAGGCTTTGCCCGGCGCTGAAGAGCTGGTTATAGAAAAAGCGGAAAAAATAGTCTCTCAACTGCCCTCCATAGGAAAATGGTTTTCCATGGGCAAAGGAGCAGAAGAGTTTATTCATACATATTTCAGCCAGATGCAACCGGAAATTCTCTCTCGGGAAAAAACCGCCTTTTTCTGTAACTGCAGTAAAGAACAGATTCGAGTACATATTACGGCTCTATCTGAAGATGATAAAAAGGACATTATCAGCAAAAATGAATTTCCCATACAAACTCTCTGCCATAACTGCGGAACTTCTTATATCTATAGCCGGGAGGAAAGCATGGAATTACTGGATAAACATCAAAAGTTACAATAACTTATTAAAAAAAACAGGCCGCATAAGAGCTAAAAAGAGTCTGCCATCTCCTCTACTTCAGGATCGGGATAAACCTGCTCAAGAAGTTCTTCCGCCCATGAGTTCTCTGGGGCTAGAGTCTTCAACATACGGATACTCAATGCCTGAATCACCGCGACTTCGCTCCAGACAGTGTTATTAAGACAGCGCCAGTGATCGGCATGTAATTTACGGGGATTATCCAATTGTTCCCGGCAGGTTTCACAGATAATCAGACAGCGGTCATAATCAGGATCCTTAGGAACAGGTGGGAATTCATAGATGGCCAGAGTCGTACCGACAGAGCCGCACAACTCACAAGAGGAACCGGAACGGCGCACAAGATTTTTCCCGAAAGAAGATAATTCCGTTTTTCTTTCCCTATGTCTTTCCAAGCCCTTTGCCATTGTCTGTTCTCCCTCCATCTATCATAACAGAAGAAATTAAATACACATATGGAAAAATTCCAATAATGCCTTAAAGATATTTAAGAGACAGATATGGAGAATAACCTGTCCTGTATTAATACCACCCATTTTTGTCTGATATTTAGACATTCTAGGCACCCATAAATACTGTATTTTGTATTTATCGAAAACATTTCGACATTATTCGTAAAATAAAGCTTGCGGTATTGGATTTATCGAACGATACTGACTTATATTTATTAATAAATATTTTTCTTTAATTATAGTAGAATCTGTAATGATAGGAGATTATAAATGGAAGCAATTAACCCATTTGAAATGGCGCAAAGACAACTCGATACAGCTGCAGAGAAATTAGGACTGGATGAAGGCACGCATATGTTCCTCAGAAACCCACAACATGAAGTAAAAGTAAATATTCCCATAAAAATGGATGATGGAACAACGAAAGTATTTACGGGATTCCGAATCCAGCACAGCACAGCCAGAGGACCTGCCAAAGGGGGCCTCCGCTGGCATCCCGATGAAACAGTGAATACAGTTCGGGCACTGGCGACATGGATGACGTGGAAAACTTCTGTTGTCGATATTCCTCTGGGCGGAGGAAAGGGCGGGATCATCTGTGACCCTAAAACTCTTTCAGAAGGAGAAAAAGAGAGACTGGCAAGAGCCTTTATAAGAGCGGTTGCAAGAGATATAGGAACTCAGAGTGACGTACCGGCACCCGATGTCAACACAACTCCTCAGATAATGGCATGGATGATGGATGAGTACGAAGCGATCAATCAGGGGAGTGTTCCCGGAATCATTACAGGTAAACCACTAGCCCTTGGAGGAAGTAAAGGGCGAACAGATGCGACGGCCAGAGGTGGACTGATTACAGTAAGAGAAGCCGCAAAAGCACTTGATCTCGAACTGGAAGGCAAATCCATGATTATCCAGGGATTCGGAAATGTGGGGAAATGGTGTGCGATTCTGGCGAAAGAGATGCTTGGTGTCAATGTCATTGCCGTAAGCGATGAATACGGTGCGATAATCAATGAACAGGGACTCGACATTGACCAGCTCTGTAAACATTACGATAGAACTGGATCGGTTAAAGATTTTCCCGGCACAAAAGCTATTACCAATACAGAGCTTCTGGAGACAAAATGTTATATTCTTGTTCCCGCGGCTATAGAGGGAGTCATTACAGAAAAAAATGTCCATAAGCTCGACTGTAAGATCCTTCTGGAACTGGCAAACGGTCCGACAACGCCGGAAGCAGACGAAATCCTCTATAAAAAAGGGACCTTCCTTATACCGGATTTCCTTGCCAATGCCGGTGGAGTCACAGTATCATATTTTGAACAGGTTCAAAATACTTACAACTACTACTGGGAACTGGAAGAAGTGCATAAAAGGCTCGATGATAAAATGACATCGGCATTCAGTGCTGTATTTGAAATGGCACAGGCAGAAAAAATAGATATGAGACAGGCTGCCTATCTGGTAGCTGTAAAGCGGGTTGCTGAAGCAGCGAAACTGAGAGGATGGGTATAAACTGACCCGGATTTTCCATATAGAAAGGCAGCCTATAAGCTGCCTTTTTTCTAGCCTGTTGGCAAGAGGGAGATATAATGAGACCCGATGATACATTCTTTAAGCTATATCAGCTCGATCAGAAAATTAGCCCCTATAGGGATATGGAGAACAGTATACGGGAGACCTTTCTAAAAAAGCTGATTGAAAATAAAATTATTTCCCATGAAGAATTGGAAGAACAGATCCAGGATTTTTTTAAAAACGCCTACCAGGGGGTAATGACTGAGAAAATCCGGAAGGATTACAGAGACCTGCTGATAAGTTACTATTTTGTCAGTTCATA
>JAEINM010000363.1 GCA_016342385.1 Spirochaetaceae bacterium
TCGTAAAGAGTTTTATTGATTTCATCCGAAGGGGGAAACAGCCCAATACCAGTCCGGTTGCCGCAAGAGAAGCTGTTGCAGCAGGAGTTTGTGCAACAGAATCTATTCGGAATTCATCATCGCCCCGGACTGTATGCAAACTGCCGGAACAGATCGTTGACTATTTTGCCAATGGCCAGAAAAAGTAAATTCCGGGAAAAGTTCCTATGGAAGAAATAAAGAAGATATACCCCTTATTTGCTATACCGGGAGATCTGGTTTCCGCAGAATCTTACGGGAATGGTCATATTAACGATACATATAAGGTTTCCCTGTCTCAGGGAGGAATCGTTACCCCCTATATAATTCAGAGAATAAATCAGATGATATTTAAAGATCCTGTTCAGTTAATGGAGAATATACAGAGAATCTGTTCTCATCAGCAATTCAGACTAAGAGAGGAATCGAATAAGGATGTGAGCAGGAGGGTCTTGACCCTTATACCCTCTCGCGAAGGGAAGCCCTATGTTGAAGATGAGCAGCGGCATTTCTGGAGATGTTACCTTTTCATTGAAAATATAATTGGACTGAATATCATAGAAAATGAAAATCAGGCTTATATGGCCGCTAAGGCCTTCGGCAGATATCAGAGCCTACTCAGCAATCTTCCCGGGAAAAGGCTGTATGAAACAATTCCCGACTTTCACAATACCCCGGAGCGTTACAGGCAATTTCAAAAGGCACTCGGCAAAGATTCATTTAATTTAGCCCTGAACGTCAGGGAAGAGATTGATTTTTTTATGGCAATGGAAGGGAGTATTTCATATTTCACCGATCGGCTGAGTAAGGGGATCCTTCCGGAAAGGATCACTCACAACGATACAAAAATCAACAATATTCTCCTTGATACCCGGACGGGAGAAGCAATCTGTATTATTGATCTTGATACTTCAATGCCCGGCCTGGCAGCATATGATTTTGGCGATCTTGTCAGAACGGCAACCACTTTTTCAGCGGAAGACGAGAAGGATTTAGGCAAAGTCCATTTTGAAAGAACAATGTTCGAAGCCCTATTGCGGGGATATCTCTCTTCGGCGGTATCCTTCCTGACTAAAGCAGAAATTGAGTCTTTGGTTTGGGGAGGAATACAGATGACTTATGAAGTGGGTTTGAGGTTTTTAACAGATTTTCTCGAAGGGGATATCTATTTTAAGAAGCAATTTAAAAATCACAACCTGATCAGATGCAGGACTCAGATTGCTCTGGCAAAAGAATTGCTGAAAGAGCAAATTCCTCTGGAAGAGCTGACCCGTGAAATATATAGTGAAGCTTTGGATAGGTCCTCACGATGAATCGAATAAAAAAAGGGACTGTTGCCCCTTTTTATTTTCTATTAAAGATTACCCATTGTGGCGACCATGACCGCTTTAATCGTATGCATCCTGTTTTCCGCTTCATCAAAAACAACCGAGTGCTTGCTCCGGAAAACTTCATCGGTAACTTCCATTGATTCAAGACCGAATTTCTCCTTTACATCTTTTCCGACTTCAGTTTCGAGGTCGTGGAATGCGGGGAGACAGTGCATGAACAACACATCATCATTTCCAGTTTTTTTGATCATCTCCATATTGACCTGATATGGTTTAAGCTGTTTGATTCTCTGCTCAAACATATCCTCTTCACCCATGGAAACCCATACATCTGTATAAATAACATCGGCTCCTTTTACGGCGTCGAGGCTTTCAGAGAGTTCTATGACTGCTCCTGTCTGTTTTGCTATTTTATTCATCTGTGCAACCAGTTCTTCGGAGGGGAATAATTCTTTGGGTGCAAGGGCTACGAAATGCATTCCCATTTTTGCCGCTCCAATCATCAGAGAATTCCCCATGTTGTTTCTGGCATCACCGGCATAGACGAATTTTACTTTGTTCAATGGTTTGCTGCAGTGTTCCATAACGGTCAGAAAATCTGCGAGAATCTGTGTCGGGTGGTAAAGGTCGGTAAGACCATTCCACACGGGAACTCCAGCATATTTTGCCAGGTCATCAACAGTTTTCTGCTTGAAACCTCGAAACTCAATACCATCATAGAATCTTCCCAGAACTTTTGCCGTATCTTCAATAGATTCTTTCTTTCCCATTTGACTGTTTGTCAGGAATGTTACACTTCCCCCTTCATCAAATGCAGCTGTTTCAAAGGCACATCTTGTTCTTGTCGATGCTTTTTCAAAAAGCAAGACGATATTTTTTCTCTCAAGAAGATTCCCCTTGATTCCCGCCCGTTTTTTTCTTTTCAGATCAAGTGAGAGATTCAGCATGTATCTGATCTCTTCCGGTGTAAAATCTTTTAAAGTAAGGAAACTTCTTCCTTTTAAATTGACTGCCATTTGTTTCTCCTCGTTGAGACAAGGCATGCCTTGTCTTTACTTTTAATCTAGCTGATTGATGCTCTCCGCAAAGGCATGCTCATACATCGTGGACCACCGCGACCTCTAACGAGTTCAGATCCTTCTATTTCAACAACCTCAACTCCGTTCCTTCTCAGAGTCTCATTGGATGCCTGATTTCTTCTATATGTTACAACAGTTCCCGGCGCGATTGCCAGAGTGTTGGTACTATCATTCCACTGTTCCCTGGCCGCTGTAATCTTATCTCCGCCACCGCTCTGGATTATTTTTACATCATCTCTGCCCAGAGAATCATTTAATGCTCTTCTCAAATTGTTTTTAGGAGTGATTTTTAATGAACCTTTTCCTTCAGGAGCTGCTGTAATACTAAAAACTTTTAATTCATTTTCAATTCCCGGGAAAATAGTGAACTTATTTATATCCAGCATCGTGAATACTGTATCGAGATGCATATAGGCTCTTTTAAAAGGTATTTGAATCACAAGAACTTCTGCGACAGTGGAATTCCCGGCGAAAAGGTTTTCGGCCAGTCTCTCTATGGCAGAAGGAGATGTTCTGGCACTACAGCCTATGGCAATAGCTTTATCGCTTATGATAAGAATGTCTCCCCCCTCGATCGCATCAGAGTTATGATAGTCATACCATTGAGGGAGAGCTGAACCTTTTATCTCTTTATGATATCGGTTTATATAAGAGAGAAGCATTGTTTCCCGGTTTCGGGCCCTGGTCTTCATCGAGTTAATAGATATACCATTCCCGATAACCGCTCCCGGATCTCTTGTGAAATAAAGATTGGGTATTGGATTGATATAGAAGGGGTAATCATCAATTATATAATAAGATAGACTTCTGTTTTCCTTTCTGTAGTTGATCTCATTTTTTTCAAGCCCGGCTATTAATATTTCCGCCAGATCTTTTGCATCTTTAGAATCCAGATATTCCAGTATGGCATTTTTTTCTTTCAGCTTGGTTATACCTGTAAAATCAGCTATTTCTGAAATAAGTTCTTCTTTTACATGCTTTTCCTTTAATATATCTTCAAGCATCTTTTCGTAGTAGTAAACCTGGCAGCCTCTGCTTTTAAGTGCTTCGGCAAACATGTCGTGTTCTTCCTGCATTTTTCCCAACCAGGGGATATCATCAAAAAGTAATTCCTCAAGATATTGAGGTGTGAGTCTTTCCAGTTCTTTACCCGGTCTGTGCAGAAGCACAGCTTCCAGTTTCCCGACTTCAGATTTTACATTATAGAAGGGCGTTTTGCTCATATAGTTTTCCTCGTTACTATTGATGTAGTAATAATATCGCAACATTGAAATCTTGGCAAGAAAATGTGAAATAAGTTTTTCATTATAGTTTTATGATCGACAATTTGCGTAAAAGTATTTATTTTCTATATAGCGAGGAGATTAAATGAGACGAATTTACAAAATTATAAGAAACTCTGCCTACTTTTTTCTAATCTATGTATTGTTGAGTTTTGTCTGCATTTCTCTCTATCCTGTCATTCTTGAAAGTGATTTGACATTTTCTCTTTCATCCCGGTTTTTGTATGCACTTCTGACAGGTGTTATTTTATTAATACCATCCGTTTTTTATGTGACAAGGAAAACAACGGGAGATTATATTGATGCTGTTAAAATAGAAGAACTTCAGATAAGCGAAAATGAAGTCAAAGATGCTGTAACTAACTGGGTTTTTGTAAAATACGGCAAACCTGTTATGGGAGAGGTCGAGCTTTCCATGGCTAATTCCGATGGCAAGGTCTGCTGTATCGTAAATGTCGTCCAGGACTGATACCATCCAAGCCTATAGTTTTTCGGAATCACCGTAAAAATATTGAGGATTTTTTATCATTTTTTATGAAAAAAATACATTCTGAAATTAATTAAATTATTTTTTAAAATTCAATTGACAGTATTCCTGTGATTTGTTAATTTACCTCTCGTGCTTCAGAGCTAAGCTGTGAAGTTGTTCT
>JAEINM010000364.1 GCA_016342385.1 Spirochaetaceae bacterium
GATGGGAACGGGTGGGACCCCCTCGCTATGGTCACCGGATAATATAAGTTTTTTTACGACAACGAATTGGAAATATAAATAATTTTGTCAATCTTTTCTTTGGAATAATTGAGAATTAAAGCTCCTAAGGGGTCATTCTTCCCTTATAAAAGATAAACATAAAGGGTAAGGGCACCAGTAAAATGGACAAATACCTGAAATCATCGGTAATACCCAGCCAGATTGACTGAAGACAGACGAAAGCCAGTATCCAGAAAAACAGGGTAGAGAGAACATTCCCTACGGTTTGATTTTTCGATTTAAAATCTCTCAGATAGACAATAGATTTAATTCGTGGACCATTGTAGGCAAGGGAATGGATAAATCCGGTTAGTAAACCGAAAAGCACTCCCGACCCTCCCAGAAGGCCAGCCAGCCAGTATCCTTTTAAGGGAACCGACAGAACGTGCAGTGTTATCACCAATAAACCAAGAAAAAGCAGCACCAGCAGATCCTCCGGACGAGGGAAGCGGTACCGTAATGCCTCCTTTAGAAAGTGCCCCGGGATTTTATCTACCACCTGGTAGTTTATTTTCTTTTTTTCTTTTTCATGATAGAGTTTAAGAAAGTGTACCTTCAGTTTCTCATCGTAATCTTTTTTATAGATCATATAGAGGTAGGGGTAGAGTATTTTAAACTTCTTTTCATAGGAGAGTTTTGGGGTTTTAGGCATAAAATGGGCTCCTCTGGTTCTATTGTATCATAAATAAACAGTAGATCGATGGAAATGGCGCATCGCTTTCTGCACCCCTATATTGAATGTCCCGCTTCTGGGGAATAGTCAATTAGCTGAAAAGTAATTCTGCGACTGGTCGAATTGTAGGATGAGGTTAAAATATGCTCGTAAGTTCGTTACAAAGTAAATCTAACGCCAACCCGTAGCTTCGCTACGGGACAAGTCGGGAACTTATTGAAATGTTATATTTATTAAAATTATAAACAATAAATATTTTTAATAATCAAAATATGTTATTATTGGAACAAATGAGTTTTACTGATAGCCAAACATTTGATGAGCTTAACATTATTAGAAATAAATACTCTTCAAAAAATATTATTGATAAAATCAATGAAACAGTGACAACTGAGGGAAAACAAAATTTAATAAATCATTTACGTTTTCCTATGGTTTCCATTAATGAAATCCAATCATTCCAAGAACTCATTACAAATATCATCGAAAATATAGAATACTGGAATCCATTTCAAGAATTACTTCTCTCAGATGCATATTCGAAAATTATTGTGCTTAAACAGCGTCAGCTTGTCCAAATAAAACCATTATTACCTTTTGAGTATAGCTATTTTTCACCACAATCAATTAATCCAAATTATTTATTCATTAAAAAACTGAATAATATATGTCAGAACATTACCGAGAATAGAGAGACTCCGAAGATTATAAATTAAAAAAAGGGATTTCAACTCAGCGTTTGGGTTTGAATATTTTGAAGAAGAATTTATGCGAAATGTTGACTAGTGGAAAAAGAAAATTATAACACATATTAGACCCCGCCCGCAATAGTTGCCGATGATAATAAATCACTCTATCGTGTGATTTACAATTTGGAATTTTCTATTATTCTATATTTATGAATAGTACAGTGACTAAAGAAACACAGAGAAACAATACCGTTGGATTTCAGAAGATTTATGAGTGTCCCGTATGCGGAGACAATTCAATTCTGGGGGATGTCATAAAAGAGATCTCATTTAAATGCGAAGAGTGTGGAATCGAACTGAATCAAGAACTTTTTAAACCCCAGGCCATTCTGTTTCAGTATTCCGATTGATAATAAGAACATACTTTTTTATATCTGAATTAAAACGAGTGATTAATTTATAAAAATATCACCTCTCCATTATGCTATACTTCTTTGAAAAAGATATAAGGATAATGAAGATGAGTGATATGAGCAAAAACAAAATGGCTGTAGTGCCAATACCCAAACTGATTCTATCAATGTCTCTACCGGCAATAATAGCCATGATGATTCAGGCACTCTATAATATCGTCGACAGTATTTTTGTTTCAAGGATCTCTGAAGAGGCCTTAACCGCTTTGTCTCTGGCTTTTCCTATTCAAATGATTCTGATTTCCTGTTTTGTCGGACTGGGAATCGGGATCAATTCATCAGTCTCCAGAAAGCTGGGAGAGGGCGATATTGATACAGCGACTAATATGGCTGAACACGGTTACCTTCTGGCAATGATATTATATCTGCTGGTGGCAATAGGGGGATTTTTCTTTGTAGATAATTTTTTTAGAATATTCACAACAGATCCTCTTATACTCAAATACAGCATAGATTATTCAAGAATCATCCTGATTTTTTCTTTCGGCAGAATTTTCGCCCAGGCCGGAATGAGTATATTACAGGGCAGTGGTGAAATGATCAAACCGATGAGAGCACAACTGATAGGTGCCGTTACCAATATTATCCTCGATCCCATATTAATTTTCGGATGGTTCGGTTTTCCCGCGTTGGGAGTAAAGGGTGCCGCGATCGCCACTGTTTTTGCTCAGGGGTTGTCGATGGTTTATGTTTTTATTACCATCTTCCGGGGAAAAGAATATCTGAAACTGGACTTGAAAAAATTCAAATACAGCGGAAAAATAACAATGGCCATTGTCCTGGTCGGCCTGCCGGCTGCCATTATGCAGGGGCTTGTTTCTGTGATGCTGGCCGGTATGAATCTGATACTCGCCGGTTTAAGCACAACCGCTGTAGCCGTTTTAGGTGTCTTTTACAGATTACAATCATTTATATTAATGCCCGTTTTCGGAATTTCTCAGGGCTCAATGCCGGTTGTCGGTTTTAACTACGGTGCTAAAAATAAAAAACGGATTATAGACACTCTTAAGTTTGCAGGATTGATTTCTCTGGCTTATATGATACTGGGATTAATCGTTTTTCAATTATTTTCCGGACCAATGATGGATCTGTTTAAAAGCAGTGAACAGATGAAGCAGATTGGAATAACCGCATTTAGAAGAATCAGTCTTATGTTTCCTATTATGGCTGTAACTATTATTATCAGCACTGCCTATCAGGGAATGGGAAAAGCTCATTACAGTCTGATTGTCACTTTTTTCAGACAGATTATTATCCTGCTGCCATTGGCCTGGTTCCTGGGAAATACTTATGGGCTTGATACTTTATGGTACTCTTATCTTATTGCAGAAATTGTCGGCCTGATAATGGCCCTGTTCTTTTTTAAATCAACTTATAATCACGCTCTCAATGTCTGGAGTGAAGGGGAACGAGTCACATAAAAAAATGGGTGGCCTATTATTCCGCCACCCATTCATTTCTAGTCTAAAATTATTTATCTTCTAAAACTGTCTGATAAGCTTTAATTTCCTTATAAATCTCATCTTTCAGCGGGTTGCGTTTGTATTTTACTATCCGGTAAACATGGTAAATAATCAAAGCTATATTTGCCAAAAGAGCTATAAGACTAACAGTAAATAGAGCTGTTGTATTATGCGAGGATTTTACGGCAAATTTTGTTGTATCCTGGAAAGCTGGTATTGTCATTGCGAACATAACCCAAAGAGCCAGAGTGTGTGCCCTGTGCTGCAACCAGGCCCCCTTTTTAATAAAAAGTGCGGGAATGGTACAGGCCAATAATAAAGCTGAACCGGCGTAAAAGGCGTGGTCGGGAATGCAGTTATAGACATAGGCAAAATTCCATAAATCGTAAGGAATTATCCATATCCAGATTTGATCCGGCCAGAGAAAATCTTTCTTTTTCCCTTTACTGACCATAATCCCGACCCAACCTGAAATGGCAAGAATATTCAGGATTCCGGCAATCCCATTAATAATATTCCATGGTCCACCTACAATATACGATCCATCGTGAATTCCAGCAGCGAATGAATAACATTGAAAGTCTCTGATAACTGCTTCTAGAATATTGATCGCCAAAAGAATCGCAGGGATTATCAGGACGTATTTTTTACTGCTCCAGCCCTTGATATAGCGGATCCCCATAATGACCAGAACTACAGCTAAAACAGAATAAACTTTTGTATAGTGAAACCATGTTCCGACACTGGATCCATCTGTGGCTGTTTTGGGCCATACAAATAAAGTTAAAAAAATCGGAACTGCCACAAATAGAACAAGTGCAATCCATTTGTTGATTCTGGCTATTTCATTTACAATCATTAAAACCGCCAGAACAGCAAACCACATGAGTATATTGTACCAGGGGAGTGCTTCGAATAAAAAAATGAAATGATAGGAACTGTCATTTCGACTTTATGACGATTTTGGGTCGGAAAATGGGATTCCTCCCGCAATCCA
>JAEINM010000365.1 GCA_016342385.1 Spirochaetaceae bacterium
TCAGAAGAACAGAGTGAAACAGGTCGAATCTAACATCAAATACATGGAAGCTTTCCTTGAGCAGGAACGCCATAGAGAAGAGGGCATGAGACTGGGTATTCCTTCAAGACTGGAAAATGCTAAAATCAAACTGAAAGAGATTAAGGCGAAAGAGTATCTGAAAACTATAAATGGGACTCTGGGACTCGATCCTCTCTATAGATAATTCCTATTATTAACATTAAGGCCGCTCTTTATCAGAGCGGCCTTTTTTTAAATCACTGTTGATTTTTTTTGTAGATAGGGAAACCTTGCATCTCTACTAGATAAAAACAGGCCATCCCTTTTGGAATGGCCTGTTAAAATTAATCGTTCAATTTAGAAGATATATCGAACTCCCAGAGCACTGGTAAACGCACCAGTTACTCCACTTGTCTTAGCTGTAGCTGTAATCCCGAAAACTGTTGCCGATGATGAATGGGAATAGATTGCTATACCACCACCAACTTCAGCAAAGAGGTTTATGGGGACATTTTCAAAAGAGTACTCCCACCTCACAACACCCATAATAGCCAGATCAATTCCAAATCCATAAATATGCAGATTAACAGCCGGACCAACTGAAAGAGGTAAGATCTGATCCTGAATCTTTATGTCTACCAAGGTAAATAAGGGAGAAACACCGATAGTGAATCCATAGTAATTTGTTCCTAGAAGTGCATTCAATTCAAATTTGTCTGAAGGTCTCCAGCCACCGGTTACACCAGAGGGATAACCCAATGCGGCTCCCAGTTTAAAAGTTCCCACGGCACTCTCTCCGCTGAAACTTGTCGATTCAGTTCTTTTGCTCATAAGATCTGCATTGATCAAGTCATTGGCAAATACTGCCCAGGTTGTGAACAATAAAATTGCACTTGCAAGAAATAGTTTTTTCATAATCTAATCCTTTACTTTTTATATTTATGTAATTAATAATTACCTTTCTTAACATCATGGCAAGCATTCTGAATATTTTCAAACAGTAATTCAATTAAATCTGTTGCCAGTGATGAATAAGCCACACGAATCAGGTCTCCAATGGCCATTATTCCCGTATCATATTTATTCAGTAGAACCTGTCGAACTTCCTCAGCATCAATTCCCTTAAGTTTTAAGCACATAAAGTATCCTGAGTTATTGGGAACTATATCAAAATATTCGCTATTTATGTATTTACCCAGGACAACTTCTTTTACTTTTTCATATCGGGATTTCAGTAGTTTTACTTTTCTCTCTTTATCTTCTTTGTAATCAGGGGAATTATAGGCTGTAAGAAGCAGAGATTGTGATAAATGAGGGCAGTTGGATACATTTCCCCTGACAGCTCCTGCCGCTTTATCCTCCAGGCATCTAGCCATCTCATCATTCATCAGCTTATTTGAAAATGTAATAAACCCCACACGGAATCCCCAGGCATAATCTTCTTTTGTCGCGCCATCAACTTTTACTGCCAGAACATTTTTGTGAAGATTGGCCATAGGTGAAAAGATTGATTCTCTGTATATTCCCGGCTCATAAACAAGGCCAAAATAAGCATCATCAGTTAAAAGGACAATTTTTTTTCCATTTTCTGCTGCATCGTTAATTATGGTGGTAATCTCCTGTACTTCAATTTCTGTAGGAGTGTAACCAGTGGGATTGTTGGGGAAGTTGAGAAGAACAATTTTTTTCATTCCCGGGCTGTTGAGTCTTTCCTTCAACCCTTCAGTGTTAAAGTTCTGCCCTGAGAAGAGAGGGAAGTGTTCCAGTTGTCCCCCATAGGCATTTTCAAAAAGAAGTTTATAATTTCCCCAGAATAGATCGGGCATAATGATTTTATCCCCTTCATTTACAAAGAGGTAACCGCAGATACTCAGTCCATGGGTCAGAGCATTTGTAACCACTGGACGGCTGATGGGATGTTTGCCTAATGTGGGATTTTTTTCTCTGATGATCTCCTTCCATATATCGCGAAGTTCATTTTTCCCGTAACTGGAAGCATAGGGAAAAGTTTCTTCCGGGGGCAGGTTCAGTTTATTATCAATGGCTTTCAATCTCAAAGGTGAACCGTCATCTTCCATTGCCATACCTATGGAAGCATTGATTTTTTTACCTTTAGCATCTAGTCCCTGCTTTACAAGCCCTTTGGTGGGGAAGAAAATATTTCTTCCTCTATAAGATAAAAGATCAAAAACTGAGGGATTGATTTCTCTTATTAGCTGATTTAGTTTTTCTGCCTGTGGATTCATCTTTTTTATCCTTTCCTAATCCGTAAAAGTTAAATAATTTGTTGTAGCTTTGGATAAGTCTTCATAATAACCTCTCAGTTCCTCTGGAAGATATGATGCAATCTGATACATCATCTCATCGGCCATATTCTGACGGTCTTCGCTGGTTATTTTTCCTTCGGTCTTTTTTTCCACATAGAAGGGTTTTCCCACTTTGATGTTGACCGAAGTCCGTTTCAGTTTTTTAGCATTTTTCCCCAGATCAAGTATCCCCCAGTGAACCATAGGGATTATGGGTACTTTTTTCTGCGTGGCAAAAAGAGTTGTGCCGGCTTTTCCCCTTAGGAGTTTTCCCGTTTTACTTCTGGTCCCCTCTGGAGCAATGCAGAGGAAGTCTCCTTTTTCGAGGACCTTGAAACAGCTTTTGATGGCATGCATATCTGCGGCGCCTCTTTTTATGGGAACGGCATCCCAAGTGCTCAGTATCGTTCTGGTGAAAAATTTATCAAAGAGTTCCGCTTTTGCCATAGCGATTGTTTTTCTGGGGCGGAGATTGACATAAAACAAGGGGCCTTCCAGAGTTGAAACGTGATTGGTAATCAGGATTGCCGGGCCTTTTAGAGGAATCTTGTTTAAATCGGACTTATCTATTTTACAGAACAGATCCAGAGCCGTCCGGATCAGGCTGTTTATAATCTTCTCTTTTACTGTCATGGCAACTCTCCACTATTCAAATAATCAGCAATCCATAGGCAGAAATGACTGAGAATAACTCTGATGAAAGAAGTGAATCAAGGTCAATCGAGTATTTTCCGCATAATAATTCAACCTGAACAGTTGTAATTATTCTATGATCTTTAATATTACATATTTTTAGAAGTTCTGATAGGAAATTCCACATATTTTTATCTGCTTTTATCAGTTGTGCACCGTCAGTATCCTGAAGTTCTATAAAACCTTCTCTATATCTGAGCTCTGCTCCTGTCCAGATAAAACGGGAGTGATTGTGAATATGAAGACTCTTTCTCATCTCTTTTATTACTGTTTTAATAAAGTTTCTCTTAACGGTCGGACGGGGCGTTTTAAAAGCAAACCACCTGTTCACAGAGCGTTTTAATTCCCTTCCCGACATAAATGCGGAAAGAGCTGACCGCAGACCCTGTGAGTAATCCGAGGGATCATATTGTACAGTGTCGTTGAAATACAGATCATTGCGGGCAAAAGAACCTTCAGCCGGTCCGGTTATCTCTATTCCATATGAATCGGGATTTAATCCTGCAGGGCTGTGTGCTGTAAGGGCAAACTGATGCCAGAAAGCGGAATCAATCAATCGGGCTTCAAACATCTGCCTGACGTTTTCCAGAGCATCAATTATTTCCTGTTCACTCTGTCCCGGGAATCCGTACATAAGGTAGGTGTGTACCATTATCCCCGATGAGCTGAAGGCGGCGGCAACCGAAGAAACCTGTTTCACTGAGACGCCTTTATCTATTCTCGATAAGAGGCGGTCTGAAGCCACTTCGAGCCCTCCTGAAATAGCGATACAGCCACTTTTTGCCAGAAGACGGCATAAATCTGGTGTGAAACTCTTTTCAAAACGGATATTTGTCCACCAGGAAATAGAAATATTTCTCACAATCAGTTCAATAGCCATTTTCTTAAGCAACGCCGGTGGAGCCGCTTCATCGACAAAGTGAAAAGCCCTATTTCCGGTCTCTTCAATCAGCTTTTCTATCTTGTCGACTATGGTGCAGGCATCGGATGGCTCGTATCTTTTTATATAATCCAGGGATGTATCGCAGAAAGCACAGCGGTGCCAATAGCATCCATGAGCCAGGGTCATTTTATTCCATTTTCCTTCGCTCCAGAGGCGGTGCATTTTATTCGTGACTGGTAGAAGGGACAGGTAAGGCTGATCCATTAAGGTCGAATAATCCGGAGCCGGTAGATCTCTGTGACAAATATCTTCGGTATCCATACAATCCATATACTCGACATTTCCCTTTTCCCCGGCTATAAAAGTCCTTTTCAGATCTGTTTTCTTTTTTGTCTTTACAAGAAATTCACAGAGAGAGAGAAGAGGCTGCTCGCCGTCATCGAGAGTG
>JAEINM010000366.1 GCA_016342385.1 Spirochaetaceae bacterium
TATCGTAATTATAAATTCTATCTCTCTGCTGTTGCCCAATTGAATTATTATACTGGTTCACTGGTTGAGTTATATGACAATAGAGATAGTTATTTTTTGGAAAGGCAGCTTTATAACCTTCCATCGCAGAGGTAAAAAAAATGGCAAAAGAGCTTTTTAGAAAAGTCGTATTAGAGAGGATGTCTTCTCCGGAACAACTCGATCAGACTATTAAAGTCATAAAACCCGGATCCTGGATGGCTCTGCTGGGAATCGTGCTGTTTCTCGCAGCAGTCATTGGCTGGAGTATTATTGGAACCATACCGGATAAGGTTCTCGGTCAGGGGGTACTTCTCAATTCCGGGCAGCTATACACGATAAATTCTCCTACTACAGGACTTATTAAAAATGTTTTTGTAAGGCAGGGAGATTCTATAAAAAATGGACAGATAATTGCCAGACTGGAAAGAACCGACCTACTTGATCAGATACAATTAGCCCAGCAGCAGCTGGAGGACCTTAGAGAGGCCTATCGCACCCTTATGGAGTTCAACCAGGGGAATCTGGATCTGACAGAAGCAACAGCTCAAAAGAGCCAGGCCAATTTACAACAGCAGATAGCAGTTTTATATCAGCAGAGGAAAAGTCTGGCTGAATCGGTTGGAAAGTTGAGAGAACTCTACGAAGAAGGGCTTGTAACAGAACAGCAGATGATGAACAGCGAAAGTCAGCTCTCTTCTCTTGATGTTAAGATTAAAGATTCAGAGTTAAGTTTGTCTGATTTTAAAATTAAAAAATTCCAGGCTACGGGAGAAGTTGCCAAGCAATTTCTGGCTCTTGAACAGGATATAGAAGAAAGTGAAAGAAGAATCGAGATTCTTCAGATAAGTTATCGAGACCAGACCAAGGTCACTGCCAATAGAGAAGGCATGATAGTGGAAGTCAGTGTCGAAAAGGGAGACTATATTTCTGTAGGGAGTTCCATAGCCAAAATGGAACCTAAAGGATCGGGGATAAAAAATATCCAAGCCGTTCTATATTTTAATGCAAGAGATGGAAAAAAGATTGAAAGGGGTATGAATATCGGTATAAGCCCCTCTACTGTAAAACAGCAGGAATATGGTTATATTCTGGGTATCGTCACAGAAGTCTCGGCATTTCCCGTCAGTAATCAGTTTCTCATGAGGACTTTTCGTCATGAAGGATTGGTAAACATGTTTTCAAGGGGCGGAACTCCTATCGAAGTAAAAGCAGACCTTATTCCTGACCTCACCACCATTTCGAATTTTAAGTGGTCTTCATCGAGAGGGCCGGATATTACTATTGAATCAGGTCTTATAGCCACAGGATCTGTAACCGTTAGGGAACAGAGTCCCCTATCATTAGTCCTGCCTATATTGAAAAAGAAAATTCTTGGTATCGGTGAGGAAGATGAACTGTTGATGTCCGGGCAGGGAATGTAATGGAAGAAGGTAATATTTTTCTCAAAAAGAAAACTAAATATCCCCGCGTTAAGACTCCTACAATCCTTCAGATGGAAGGGGTCGAGTGTGGTGCTGCAGCTCTGACAATGATTCTGGGGTATTTTAAAAAATTTCTACCACTTGAACTGATGCGTTTTGAGTGTGGTGTTTCCAGAGATGGAAGTAAATCAAGCAATATGGTAAAAGCAGCCCGGAAAATGGGGCTTGAAGCAAAAGGATATCGAAAGGAGATTGAAGGTCTGGTGGAAGTAAAATTTCCCGCCATCATATTCTGGAATTTTAATCATTTTGTTGTCCTTGAAGGAATTAAAGGAAACCGGGTTTTTATTAATGATCCCGCATCAGGTAAAAGAGTAGTCAGTTGGGAAGAATTTGATCAGTCTTATACAGGTGTTATTCTGGAGTTTTCTCCCACATCGGAGTTTAAACCAGGTGGGAAAAAGTCAAAAACCTGGCCTCTCATCAAAAAAAGACTGGTTGGTTCAAAGAATATAGTTACCTATGTTATTCTGGCGGGTCTTTTTCTGATTATTCCCGGATTTATAATTCCTACCTTTTCCCGATTTTTTGTGGATAAAATTCTTGTCAATTATATGGTCGGCTATTTTAAACCTCTTCTCCTTGCAATGGGGCTTACAGCTCTTGTAAAAGGATTCCTCACATGGCTTCAGGAATATTCACTTCTTCGGTTTCAGACTAAATTGGCTCTCAGTTCATCGGCAAAATTCCTGGAGCATATTTTTAAACTGCCTATGGAATTTTTTACTCAGCGTTCTCCCGGAGAGCTCACCAGCAGGATCCAGATTAACGATCGTGTTGCCGCTTTAATTTCCGAAAAACTTGCCATAACAGCTATTAATGTTTTTTCTATTGTTTTCTTTGCCATATTAATGTTTCAGTATGATGTTGTTTTGACTTTTATCTGTATTATTGTCGTTATTTTAAATCTGATTACACTTAAGGCTGTATCTGATAAGAGAACAACGGGAAGTCAAAAAGTTCAGCAGGAGCTTGGAAAACTTGCCGGAATCAGCATGTCCGGTCTTAGAATAATCGAAACTCTTAAGGCTTCCGGTTCAGAAAATGATTTTTTTATGCAGTGGTCCGGCCAACAGGCGAAGGTAATTAAGGAACAGCAGTATATTTCTCTCATATCTCTTGCCACTTCTGTCATCCCTTCGGTTCTTTCAAAAATGCTAACCATTGCAATTCTCGCCTTTGGTGCCCTTCGTGTCATAAGTGGAGATATGACTATGGGGATGCTCGTCGCCTTTCAGGCTCTCATGGGAAGTTTTGTCTCTCCTGTTATAGCTCTTATGGGTCTTGGTGCAGAGATTCAGACAGGGAAAGCTGATATGCAGCGTCTCGACGATGTTTCAGCTTATGAAAGAATGAAACGGTTTAAAGAAGACTGGCCCGAAGAGGAACAACCCGTAAGAGATATTACCTTTGTGAAACCGGCAGATAATATGAAATCTCCTGAACATGTAAAACTGCAGGGATATGTTTCATTAAAGAGTCTCTCCTTTGGCTATAGTATTCTTGAGCCTCCACTTCTTGGTGATTTTTCTCTGGAACTGAAACCCGGTTCCAGGATTGCTCTGGTCGGTGGTTCCGGATCAGGTAAATCGACAGTAGCTAAACTGATTAGTGGTCTCTATGCACAGTGGGGTGGAGATGTTCACTTTGATTCCATGCCACTGAGAGAATTGAGTAAAAAGTCATTTTCCAGTTCTGTTGCCATGGTCGATCAGGATATTTTCATGTTTGCCGGAACAGTAAAAGAGAATCTGACTATGTGGGACGACACAGTCCGGGAAGTTGATTATATTCAGGCCGCTAAAGATGCCTGTATTCATGATGTCGTGGCTTCCAGGCCCGGAGCCTATTTAAGTGCCGTTGAAGAAGGTGGAGCTAATTTTAGTGGAGGACAGCGGCAGAGGCTTGAAATAGCCAGAGCTCTAACATCCAATCCCAGAATAATTATCCTTGATGAAGCGACTAGTGCTCTTGATCCTCTTACAGAAAAAAAAGTTGATGAGAATATTCGCAGGCGCGGTTGTTCTTGTATCATTGTGGCTCACCGCCTTAGTACCATTAGGGACTGTGATGAGATAATTGTTCTGGATCATGGAAATATTGTTCAGAGGGGAACCCATGAAGAACTTATTGAACAGGCAGGTCATTATAGTGAACTTGTCAGCACCATGTAGGTATATATGATGAAAATTTTAGAATTACTAACAATCAAAAAGTCCCTTACAATCAATAACTCTTCACCTCTATCTGTAGAAGATGAAAAAGGTCTCTATATCGTAGAATCGGGTATGCTTTATCTTTTTGCCGTCACCCAGTTAAAGGGGGGCTTAATCGGAGCCCGTTATCAGATTGCCAGTTTTGAACCGGGGGATATCTTTTTTACTCTCGATTCATCTGACAAAGAGACGTTTATTTTTATTGGAACTCAGAATACCCGGGTTTCTCAGATAGATTCTAAAAGTTTTTTCCTTGGTTACCAGGATCATTCCCAGTTATTTGATGGCCTCCTGTCCCGATGGATCAATAAGATCTGTTCAAATCTACTCCGGGGTATTCATATTCCCAAGATCGGAGTGGCCTTGGAGAAGGATGGTATTTATCAACCCGATGTATCCCTTTTTTCCCACTTACTTCACTGGGTCAAAGCAGATGAGAATATTGTAGGTTTTAATGACCATTCTCTGCAGGAATGGGCCCAGGATAAATGGTTTCCTGTAACCGGCAAACAAGTGGTCTTTCTCAAAGAAGAGCAGACTCTTAAGATAAAAACTACGGCGTCCCTTATTGGAAAAACAGGGGCAACCCCTCCCTCTCTTTCAACT
>JAEINM010000367.1 GCA_016342385.1 Spirochaetaceae bacterium
CTATTGAAGATTTTTTGTGTATTTTCTATGCCGGAACAATTTCCCTCAATGGAGAGTTATTTGAGAAATTATCAAATTTGATACTTGAACATAGGGAATTTGAAGAGAATCCCGAATATCAGTATTTATACTTTATTTCCCGCAGTGCATTTTTCAGGTTTAATGGAGAACTGCATTTTGCCATTGAAGCCTGCGAGAAAGCAAATAAACTCAGTTATATAGTGAATAATCCCTATTATATCATTAAATCTCTAATGTATTTCAGCATCCTATATGATTCTTTAAATGAATATGAAATGGCTCTTTCTTACATAGAACGGGCAATGAAACTGCTTGAAGAAGTTGATGATCCGGCGATAGCCGGTGATGTCTACAATTCTTTTGGATTAATTCTTCAGGATACGGGGGAATTTCAAAGAGCTAAAGAAGTCTATTGCAAAGCTTTAGAATTCTATAATAATATTTCCGGTCGGAGATCTCATCTCAATTATTGTATACTCATTCTCAATACAGGAGAAGTTTCAGCACTGCTGAATCAAATGGAAGAAGCTGAAAAATATTTCGATCTGGGAATCTCCATAGCCGAGGAGCAGGAATGTTCAGATTTTCTTGAAAGACACATTATCTCTATTGCCGAAATTTTTTATAAAAAAAAATTATATGAAAAAGCCTATCAATATATAAAAAAATATATCAGCCTTCAGGATAGAATAAAAATTATTCAGCAGAAAATTAGCAAAATCTATGACCATGAAAGGTTTAAAGAGGAATTGTCCACTCTCTATTTTTTACACAACCAGAATGAGAGTCTGAATAATCGTTTGACATCTCTCTATAATAGAATTGAAGCAACTGAAAAAAAACAGGAAGGGAAGGGCGCTTTATTTTCAGAAATAAATCAAGCTCTTATTCATAAAGAATTTCATAGTTACTTTCAACCGAAATGGTCATTAAGAGAAAAGAAATTTACTGGAGCCGAAGCATTAGCCCGGTGGATCAAAGAGGATGGAACAATAATCTATCCCGATGATTTTATCGGGCTTATCGAAGATACCAATCTGATAAATATGATGAGTGAACAGATTATTCAGCAGGCTTTCAGGTTTTGTAAAGAAGTCTGCGGAAGTATAAACCCTCATTTTATTATCAGCATAAACATCGCACCCTATCAGCTGGAACATCAGAATGTTGTTCGGCTCATTGAAAAAGAGATGTTCCTCAATGGATTATTTCCTGAAAATATTGAAATCGAGATTACCGAGAGGACTTTTTTCGATAACAATATAAAAATAATGAATCAACTGTATGAGTTGAAGGAGCTGGGTGTAAAAATAGCACTGGATGATTTTGGAACAGGTTATTCATCTCTGGCCTGTCTCAATAGGATCCCTTTTGAAACAGTGAAAATCGATCGGGATTTTCTGATCAATGCTTCATCTGTGGAACATGGTGAAAAGATGCTCAGTGGAATTATCAATCTGCTTCATGATATGAATTTTCTTGTTGTGGCTGAAGGGGTTTCAAAGAAGGAACATGTTGAGCTGCTGGAAAAACTGGGCAGCGATGAACTTCAGGGATTTTACTACAGTAAAGCCATTACCGGGGATCAGTTGATTCAACTTCTGCAGTCATAAAGAATTCACTTTATCTCAGGGGTTGGCAAATTCCTGGAGATTCACTATCTGATCAATATTTCCCAGGGCTATGAGTTTGTCACGGGGCTGAAGTTTGATCGATGACAATGACACCATTGAAGAGAGATTCATTCTCGTTTTGCCCAGACTATCTAATATCCCTATTATAATAGCACCGGTGTACTGTCCAATATTACTCTCTTTTAATGACTTACCGTTTAGTGGAGACTTCTCGTGAATCTCTACTGATTCTATATGCATTAATTCATCGCCACCTGATGAAAGAATTTCCAGAAAATCTACTATGGAAGGGTGGGTACAGACCGTGGCAAGCCGACGTCCGGCTATCTGTTTGGGAAGAATCACTCTGTCAGCCCCGGCGGTCTGCAGTTTTTTGACAGCTCTTTCGTCGGAAGCTTTGGCAACAATTCGAAGACTGTTGTTCAGCTGTCTGGCTGTCAGTACGGTATAGACATTCTGCTGGTCATTGGAGAGGCAGGAGACTAGACCTCTTGCTTTGATAATTTTAGCTTCCTCCAGAACGGATTCTTCTGTTGCATCACCTTCGATAAATATAAAATTGGAGTACTGCTCCTTTTCCGTGTCGGATATATTGTTATCAACAATCAAAAAAGATATTTTTTTCTTCTGGAATTCTGCGGCAGTTTCTCTACCGACATCTCCAAATCCGCATATAATATAGTGTTCCTTGATCAAAGAAATCAGACGTTTCATCCGTTGCTCCTTTACTGTTTTCTGAATATGCCCCTCAAAGAAAAAGGAGAGAAGTGCAGTCAGGGTAAATCCCAATGTAAATATGCTTATTGTCAAAAAGACTATCATAAACCTGCGTCCCTCAGTAGATAGGGGATGAATTTCCCCAAAACCAACTGTGGAAATAGTAACAAAAGTCATATAGATACTTTCATCAAAGGTCCAGCCTTCAATAATCATAAATCCGGCGGTTCCCATTGATATGATGAGGAGAATAAAGAATAAAGCCAGAATAAATCGCTTAAAAGGTGACATTATTATATTAACGGTCATTTGGGGATAAAAAACAGGAGAAATTTATATCTATAGAGGTAAATCTATAGTAATAATATACATCCTGCCGGGATTCCTCATATTGAAGATATATAAGAAATTGCATATAGTCCTCATATGGATAAAACAGCAATAATTATTATGATTCTTATCGTTTTTCTGCGATTTATATTCCCCCTAATAAAAAATAGAAACCTAATAAGTTATAAATTCCTTGTTGAGTTAAGAAATTCGGGGAGTAAGAGTATTCTGCTCGATGTGCGTTCCCGGCAGGAATACAAATTAGGTCATATTCCGGGAGCAAAGAATATCGCCCATGATAAATTGCCCCAGGCTATGGTAAAAGGAAAAAAAGATACTCCCGTAGTCGTCTATTGCCGAAGCGGGCTCAGAGCCGGAAGAGCTAAAAAAGCTCTTGAAAGAGCAGGATACAGCCAGGTCTATAGTTTCGGGGGGATATCCCGCTGGAAAAGCGGGCTGGAATAATTACTCCCGTTTATATTCTGAATATCTTGTGGACAATTCAATTCTGGAATGACAATCAGTTTTTTTGTAGATTTTAAGAACATGGTTTTTCACAGTTCCGGGAGAGATGAACAATTTGTCCCCTATTTCCTGTAGATTAAATCCCTTTATTAGAAAAAATAGAATTTCAGATTCTCTTGCAGAGAGATTATAGAACTCTTCGAAGTCCTTCGGCTCCTCAAAAGAACCGACTAGAGTCTGGTCGTTCTGTTCACGGCAAATGACCTCTTTCGAACAGACTTTGAATTCACTGATTCCGATCTTGAGCAGATCTCCATTGCGCAATCGTGTCTTTCCCTTTAGTAATTGACCATTTATATATGTTCCGTTGCTGCTTTGCAGATCTGTTATGTAAAGATCATCTACATCTATTATCAGATTGGCATGTTTTCTCGATACAGAGGAAGAGGATAGGATCAGATCGCTTGATTCCAGTCTTCCAATAGAGAAATCATCATTAATCGGTATTATCCAGGGCGAGTTATCTCTCATTTCCCCTTCGAGAAACCATTGTATACAATTGTTGTCTTTTCCCATTTTTATCTCCGCTATCTCTATCATATCGCAGAACATGCCAAATGGCATATTTAAAATTCCAGTATCGGGAGATATCTTCTTTATTATGTTAACGTAAGGAGTTTCAAATGAGTTCAATATCAGAGAGAATACCCGGAAATATTCAAACGCACTTAAAAAGCGTGATTAAAACCTTCGGCCTGGAAAACGACGAGGAAACAATGGACAGACTGGTTAATGGCTGGTTGGAAAAAGAGGAATCCTTTAAAGAACAGATGTTTAATCTGGGTATGGATGAAGTGGGATTATTCAGTAATGAAGATGAAAGAGGTGCACTGGCATTAACCTATTCAGGTTCGCTTATAAGTATTGGTCCTCTAGTCGATGGTGACAGGAAAATTGATTATACAAGTATCGGATTCAGGCAGGATGTTCCTGAAACATTGACAAAAGAGGGCGCATCTTTGGCAGGTGATGTTGAAATCGATAAAGGTATAATCTTCAACAGCGGGCCTATAAAGCAGACCTCACCTATATACAAGATAGTTGTATGCCCCGAATCATTATCCACAGAAGAGCAGGAAGATATTATTG
>JAEINM010000368.1 GCA_016342385.1 Spirochaetaceae bacterium
GAACATTCGCAGCCGGACCATTGATTGCCGCATTTCCCGTCGCCATGATTATGCTGAAAAAAGGAGCCCGATTTGCAAATGTCATGTTTTTTATGACAATCTGGGCCAGTACAAAACTCCCTATCGTTTTCTTTCAAAGCACTACTCTGGGTTTAGAATATACGGTAATTTCCAATATCACTCTGATACTTGTGTATCTGGCCGGTTCTTTTATCATAGAAAAGACTTTGCCGGAAAAGGAGCTGTCAGGTATTTACCAGAGAGCTGAGAACTTTAATAAAGACTGATAATATTCTGATCACTTACATCATAGCCCCTGCCAGTCAATATACCATCCTGTTGCCGGTAATGCCGTGTCATCCATTGATGTGTGAAGCTCCGATTCCTGGCTGTCTGCAACAGAGCTGACTGCCATATCATATACACCGTAGGGAAGAACACCCTGGTCGATTGTATATTCAAGAGTTGAACCGGATTCTGTGGATCCAAGATAGAACCAAGTGAAGCTGCCATGTTCACGATAATAAATATTGTATAAATCCACTGAAGGATCTTCAACATCCCAGGAAATGGTGAAACTTTCAGTGTTTACGGGAACTCTTTGGCCTGCTTTATTGATTAATGAGAAATCCAGATGAATATCTGTTTCTCCGCTTTCTCGAATCTGTACCAGTTCCATTGCTCCCATTACTGATTGGGAATCGTCTAATAGATGAACTTGAAGAGTATAAAATCCTGCGGCTAGATTTTCTGTCAGACCTGCTGCAGTGCCTGTTTCCTGAGTGTAGGTCATGGGAATCAATTCACCATTCAGGTTTTTTAAGCTAATTTCAAGAATGGCATTATAAACTAGATCTGAGTTCCAGATAAGAGAAAAGTCAAGAGTTCCTGTTCCTGCCGTACTGTATAGGATAATTGTCATTGATGAATAACCACCCGGTTGAACCTCAAGAATCCCGGCTCCTTCGGCTATTACCTGGCTGGCGGCATTGTAGGCCCGGACCCTAATCTGCCAGGTCCCGGGTTTGAGGTCGGGAAACTGAATATTTGTATCAGATGTTGTAACATCAAATTCTGAGCCGGTGATATTTGATCCCTCAATTCTGTAGGAGACGGGAATCGTATCAAGATCTGAGACAGCAGCCTTCATTGGGCCCAGTTCTAGAGCCAGGCTTATTTCTCCTGTTGTATCCAGAAAAACCAGAGGACTTGAGCAGGATAAAGTAATCGATATAAAAAAGCTTATGATTCTGATCCTGGAATAGTAGTTTTTATGTAAGAAATTCATCGTATTCTCCTTATTCTGAAAGGGATTAATTCCCCGGGTCATGTATTTCGGCCTGGGGTTTTAATCTCTCTATGTTATCCGGTTACTCGCTGGTAACTGTAAAAGTGTGATTAATGGAACCGCTTCTGCTTCCATCTTCAGTCTGTCCTATAATATCCAGTCTGTAGATCCCCGGATTCAAGGCTGATCCCAGGTCTACAGAGGAGCCACTGCCTGCCGTTGATCCGTTGATATACCAAGAATAGATAATGCTGACAGTTTCCAGAGGAGCTGTTGCCGTTACAGACATTGTGCTGCCCATAACCATTGTATCGAGAGTCCCGGCAAGAGAAAGCTCAATAGGATCATTCAGGTCGACATCAATTTCAATTCCTATGGTTCCACCAATATTGTTGACTTCAGAAAAATCAAATAAACCGGAAGTTGTCTGACCAGCTGCTATATATACAGTTTCAACGGCACCCATGACCACAGTCTCCGTATCGAGGAGCTGGAGTATCAGTGTGTAATAACCAGCCTCTACAGTACTTGTGCTGTTTGATACTCCTGAAATATCTTCTGAAAATACGAGGGGAACATCCGGTCCCGTAAAAGGAATCAATCTGGTTGATACAAGGGGATCAATAAGGTCTTCCGTATTCCATGAAACAGTGAGATCCAGTGCTCCATTACCCTCTAAAGGGGTGACCAAAATACTGGCTGTAACAGTTGCCCCTCCGATCACGTTGACTGTTTCACTACCCCTGCCGATTACCAGACCCTCTGGATTCAGAGCTTCTATTGTGATAATCCAATCGCCGACTCTCAGATCTTCAACAAGGTTCATTTCTTGTTCAGATGTCAGTGTAAAAGAACCTGATTCCGGGCCATTTCCCGTGATAACATAACTATTAGCGTCCATGCTGATGTCGGGAGTCAGAGTTCGGCTGCTAATATTGTTTATTGATAAATCCATTGAACCCACAGTGATATCCGGCATTTCACAGGATATTCCCAATAGAGTAATTATTAAGGCTATCATTGTCATTTTCATATTTTTCCCTCCAAAGGTTTTCATATGTTTTACAGATTTAATGCAACAGTCGTGCCAAGATGTCTTAAGGTCTTTAAGAGGGTCGAGGGAGGAATTCGTCTGTTGTTGTTATTTTTGAATTACAAATTCGTAATCACTGCAGATTACGAATTTGTAATTCAGTTGTTTTTTATCCAACCGGGATGACTGATGCCTAAACGGGAGATTTTATAATTGAGTACTCTGTTGGTTGTTTTCAGTAGT
Organism: Spirochaetaceae bacterium; assembly: GCA_016342385.1. Classification (GTDB taxonomy): domain Bacteria; phylum Spirochaetota; class Spirochaetia; order DSM-2461; family DSM-2461; genus Spirochaeta_F. The sequence continues at coordinate 2,565 of JAEINM010000368.1, forward strand.
TTAGCTGCGTCTTTCTGCACCCAGTCACATCTTTCTAATGATAATAGAATAACCTTCTTTTCAATTTCTTCCAGAGAAATCCCCTGATCGGGAATATCAATATCCATTGAAGAACTTTTGTCATATTTATGATCAATAGGCAGGTATATATCTTCATGTCTGATCTCATCATCTGCCATGATAATGGCTCTTTCTACTATATTTTCAAGCTCCCTAATATTCCCGGGCCAGCTATAAGACAGGAGTTTTTCCTTAGCCATGGGATGAATCTTGTGTATTTTCTTATTCATTTTTGAAGAATAACGAAGCATAAAGAATCTGGTTAAAAGAATAATATCTTCCCTTCTTTCCCTTAATGGGGGAAGGTCCAGTCTTATGACATTTAACCTGTATAAGAGATCCTTTCTGAAGTTTCCGACTGAAATTTCATCTTCCAGATTTTTGTTGGTTGCGGAAATAACCCGGACATTTACCTGTTTTGTCCGGCTGCTTCCTAGTCTTTCAAAGGTCTGCTCCTGTAGAACTCTTAAGACTTTTGCCTGGGTTTTCAGGCTCATATCCCCTATTTCGTCTAGAAATATTGTTCCCCCGTCAGCCTGTTCAAAACGGCCGATACGGACCTTTTCCGCTCCCGTAAAAGCCCCTTTCTCATGACCGAAAAGTTCACTTTCCAGTAATTCATCGGGGAGAGCAGCACAGTTCACTTTAACAAAAGCTTTACCAGCCCTAAGGCTATTGTAGTGGATCAGGCCGGAGATGAGCTCCTTTCCGGTTCCTGTTTCTCCCAGGATAATGACACTGGAATCGCTTTTGGCAATTTTTTCTATGATTTGTAGAATCTCCTTGAATTTTGGACTCTCTCCTACGAGATCATAGGTCTTGTACATGAGTTTTTGCTGTCCTCTAAGGTTCTGAGCTTCAAGGCTGAGTTGTTTTATCTCCAGAGCTTTTTCCACTTTTACATATAATTCACCCTGATTGAATGGTTTTCTGACAAAATCAAAAGCCCCTTCTTTTATGGCCTGTATAACTGCAGAGACTTGCTCTATAGGAGATGTCACGATAAGCATTATAGGCGGATCCCGTTCTTTCACAAGCCTGACTAGAGAAAGAATATCACCACCGGGAATTTCAATATCGCTGATTATGACATCAAGTGACTGCCTGTTCAACAATTCAACTGCTGATTCATAATTGGAAACGCCCTCTATCTGATGTCCGCTGCCTCTAAAAAAATTAATGGTTCGGTTCCGGAGTTTTTCATTGCTGTCAATAAGTAGAATACTTCCCATTTTATTAATTATATCGCTCATCTTTTTGTTCAACCATATTTTGAGTTTTTTCGTTCTATTCCTGATTGGCTATGATAAAAAAATAGGAATTTTTCTCATATGATTCTTTTTTTGAAGTAGTTCTATGAATTTCCCGGGATGAATCTTCAGAGGTCGAAAATACCGGATAGTGTGGCCAATTTTATGGTTTAAGTGCCGACAATGGCTCCTATGTGATCTGAGAAGGTAATAAAAAGCACCATTGGCAGGGTCCAGTAAAACAGAATATTTGTAAAGAAGCCGAGTATAAGGATTTTAAGTTTGAAAAGCTTCTCTTGGTAGAGTTTTCTAAACCCCAGTACTGCTATAATAAGAAATAGTAAACCCGACCAGAAACCCGGTGCAAATGCCAGGTTTTTTATTGTGAAGAATATATGCTCCAGGCCGTTCATTAATCCCCAGAACAGGATCC
>JAEINM010000369.1 GCA_016342385.1 Spirochaetaceae bacterium
CAATATCTTCAATCTGCTGAGCTATCTTATCGGTGACCTCTTCATTTACATCAACAAGCAATTCTCCGGTTATCGGATGTTTCACTCTTTCAAGAGTAAACCGCCCTTTGATTCGATCAGATAGAGATTCAACAATCTCCTCTCCATCTTTCAGAGCCGAAAGATCAATACCGTTTATCGTTCCACAGTCTTCTTCATTAATAACAACATCCTGGGCTATATCGACAAGACGCCTTGTGAGGTACCCCGCATCAGCTGTTTTCAAAGCTGTATCAGCAAGACCCTTTCGGGCACCGTTGGTCGAGATAAAAAACTCAATTACAGAAAGTCCTTCCTTAAAGTTTGCACGAATAGGGAGTTCTATAATATCACCCGAAGGTTTAGCCATCAATCCACGCATACCTGCAAGCTGTCTGATCTGGTTTCTGGAACCCCTGGCCCCTGAATCCGCCATCATATATACATTGTTAAATCCGTCTTTATCCTTTTCCAGATGATCCATCATCACATTGGTAAGATCTTCATTTGTCTTACCCCAGACTTCAATAACACGGTTATATCTCTCTTCCTGAGTGATATGACCATCGAGATACTGCTTCTGAATCTGATCCACTTCACTATTGGCATCAGCTATAAGAGTTTTCTTTTCATCGGGAACAAGGATATCATCCATACCGATAGTAGCTCCGAACAAAGTTGCATATTTGTAACCTGTATCTTTGATGATATCGAGCATTTTGACCGTCACAGCTGAACCGAACTCTTCATGAGTTTCCGCAACCAGTGCTCTGATCTCTTTATCTCCGAGTCGATAGTTCACAAAATCGACTTCATCGGGGAGTAAATCATTGAATATGACACGACCCGGTGTTGTTTCGATATATTTTCCATCGATCTTAACATGGACCATGGCCTGATACGCTACAGCACCTACCTGAAGAGCCATCATGATCTCATCAGATGATATAAAAGTTTTATTCTCACCCTTAGCCCCACGCTTATGACTTGTGAGATGATAAATTCCCAAAACCATATCCTGTGAAGGAAATACAATCGGCTGTCCGTTGGCAGGATTCATCAGATTTTTGTCAGCAAGCATTAAAGTCCAGCATTCTATCTGCGCAGCCTGGGTAAGAGGAACATGGACCGCCATCTGGTCACCATCAAAGTCAGCATTAAAAGCATGACACACCAGAGGATGGAGTCTGATCGCTTTCCCTTCAACCAGCACAGGCTCAAAGGCTTGAATACCCAGTCTATGAAGAGTCGGCGCACGATTGAGGAGAACTGGATGCTCTTTGACAACATCGTCCAGTACGGACCATACTTCAGGAGTTTCCTGCTCTACAAGAGATTTTGCTTTCTTGATATTGTATACAACATCCATCTCTACCAGCTTTTTCATAATGAAAGGCTTATAGAGTTCAAGCGCCATCTTTGCGGGCAATCCACACTGGTGAAGCTTCAGATTCGGACCGACGACTATAACCGATCGACCGGAATAGTCAACACGTTTACCCAGGAGGTTCTGTCTAAATCGCCCCTGCTTCCCTTTTAATAGATCTGAAAGTGATTTTAGAGGCCTGTTAGAAGCGCCTTTTACCACTTTTTTCTTTTTTGAATTATCAAATAAGGCATCAACGGCTTCCTGAAGCATCCTTTTCTCATTTCTTATAATGATATCAGGAGCATTAAGAGCCATAAGCCTTTTTAGTCGGTTATTTCTATTTATGACACGCCTGTACAGATCGTTGAGATCGGAAGTTGCAAATCTCCCCCCATCGAGCTGAACCATTGGTCTTAACTCAGGAGGTATAACAGGAATGACATCGAGAATCATCCATTCCGCTCTATTCCCTGAATCTCTGAAATTCTCTACGATTTCAATTCTCTTCAAGAGTCTCTTATCGGCTTTTGCACCCTTTTCGATCATCTTGGCTCTCAATTCACTGGAAAGTTCATCGAGATCAAGGTTTTCCAGTATTGTTCTGACCGCTTCAGCACCGATTCCGGCAGAAAAAGACATACCATATCTCTCTCTTGCTTCAGCATACTCCTCTTCTGAGAGAAGCTGCATTTTTCTCAGATCTGTATCTCCAGCTTCAACAACGACATACTTCTCATAATAGAGTATGGATCTAAGTGCAGCGATGGAAAGATCTAAAAGCAGCCCCATCCTTGAAGGAACAGATCTATAATACCAGATATGTGAAACAGGAGAAGCCAGTTCAATATGCCCCATCCTCTCACGCCTAACCTTAAAGTGAGTAACCTCCACACCACAACGGTCGCAGATTACACCTTTATATCGTATAGACTTAAATTTTCCACAATAACATTCCCACTCTTTAGTGGTACCAAAAATTCTTTCACAGAATAATCCGTCTTTTTCCGGACGAAGAGTTCTGTAGTTGATAGTTTCCGGTTTTTTCACTTCTCCGTAAGACCATGCTCTGATCTGTTCCGGAGAAGCTAATTTTATCATTAAACTGTCAAAATCTTGAATGTCTCTCATTCTGCCCCCTAGAAACGACTATCCTGTCTATTAATCAGTTCCTCATCCCTTTCAGTAAGAGGTAACTGTTTTGCCTTGGAATCATAGATTCTTACATCGAGTGCAAGACCTCTTAACTCCTGGACTAGAACGTTAAATGATTCAGGAATACCAGCTGAAGTTGCCGTATCACCCTTCACAATACTTTCATATATTTTTGCTCTTCCGGTCATATCATCCGACTTGATAGTCATTAATTCCTGCAGTGTATTCGCAGCACCATATGCCTCGAGAGCCCACACTTCCATTTCTCCCAGCCTCTGTCCACCGAACTGAGCTTTACCTCCAAGAGGCTGCTGAGTAACAAGCGAATAAGGACCGGTAGAACGGGCATGCATTTTATCATCAACAAGATGATGAAGTTTCAGATAATACATATATCCGACAAAAACCTGATTCTCAAAAGGTTCACCGGTATATCCATCGTACAGTGTAAACTTGGAGTTAGAAGACAGTCCTGCTTCTACAAGCATTTCTTCTATCTGCTCTGTCGATGCCGACTGAAAAACCGGAGTTTCAAAAAATTTATCAAGATGACTTCCGGCCATACCGAGCATAGTCTCCATAATCTGCCCGATATTCATTCGCGACGGAACACCAAGAGGATTCAAACAGATATCCAGCGGAGTTCCATCATCCATATAAGGCATATCCTCTTCAGGCAATACACGAGCCACAACACCCTTATTACCGTGTCGACCAGCCATTTTATCGCCCTCTTTGAGTTTCCTCTTAGTGGCGATTAAAACTTTGACGATTTCATCAACACCGGGAGACAGATCATCACCTTCATTTCGCTTCAGTCGCTGAATATCAATGACTGTTCCCTCAACTCCATGAGGAAGTTTCAGCGATGTATCTCTCACTTCTTTTGCTTTTTCACCAAAGATTGAGTTAAGAAGCTTAAATTCCGGTGTAGTTTCGGTTTCAGACTTCGGAGTGACCTTACCCACAAGAATAGAACCTGACTTAACTTTAGCCCCCACTCTTATAATCCCCTCTTCATCGAGGTTCTCAAGGGCTTTTTCAGAAGTGTTGGGAATGTCGATTGTTATTGTTTCAGGACCGAGCTTAGTTTCCCGTACTTCCGTGACAAATTCTTTAATATGGATAGAGGTGTAATAGTCTTCTTTTACGACTTTTTCAGAAATGAGAATGGCATCTTCAAAGTTATATCCGTTCCATGGAACAAATCCTACAAGCAGATTCCGACCAAGAGCTATTTCCGAGTTTTTGGTCGCAGGACCATCGGCTAATACGGCTCCGACTTCGAGATGCTCACCTTTTCTGACGATGGGTTTCTGATTAAAACAAGTATCCTGATTTGTTCTCTGATACTTGATCATCTCATACACATCAACATCGTAATCATTCTCTCTCTCATCGGGGATCACAATCACTTTTTCAGCTGTCACATAAGAAACAACACCTTTTCTTTTCGTTTTTGCAAGGACTCCAGAATCATAAGCAGCCTTACCTTCCATTCCTGTTCCCACAATAGGGGCCTCAGGGAAAAGAAGGGGAACCGCCTGTCTCTGCATATTACAGCCCATTAAAGCTCTGTTCGCATCATCATGCTCAAGAAATGGAATAAGTGACGCGGCCGTTGAAATAATCTGCCGTGGTGATACATCCATATATTTAATAACATCAGGAGTCTTCATCGTGTAGTTCCCGCTCTTGTGAACAGAAACATTATTCGATTGAAATCTACCGTCTTTTTCAAGAGGGGCACTTGCCTGT
>JAEINM010000370.1 GCA_016342385.1 Spirochaetaceae bacterium
GAAAGCAGAACAGAGCTTTCCACCTCCCCTATATTCTTGACTGGCCGGGTCACTATAATATCATTACAGCCATAATTCCCGTAAAACAGATTCTAGAAGTTTGTAAAGCAAAAGCTGTTTCTCTGACAGAATTTTTAACAGCTGTGCTAATAGATTCTTTCCAGGAATACTGTCGATTAAATATCAGACAAAAGAAATACAAGCCCATAGTCATTAATATTCCTGTGAATTTAAGACCCATATTCAATACAATTACAATGAAAAATTTTTTTATTCCCCTGGAACCGACCATTGACCCGAGGCTGGGAATATATACATTCGATGAAATATTACATAAAGTGCACCACTATATGCGTCATGAAGTGGATAATAAAGTTCTCAATCAGCAGATAACCCGCAATGTCAAAGGGGAGATGAATGCTATAATACGGGTTTTACCCCTGATTGTAAAAAATATGATGCTCCCGGTAATATACAATGTTCTGGGAGAAAATAATTATTCCAGCGGTTTGTCCAACCTGGGCAAAGTCAACATGCCCGAAGAGATCACAAATAAAATAGAACGCTTTGAGTTTATCCCGGCGCCTTCAACTGGTGTCAAAACAAAGGCAGCTATTGTTTCTTTCGAAGACAATTTGTATATTTCATTTGGTAGGCTGATTAAGGAAAATCCCATAGAAAAACTGTTCTTCAGAAAATTGAGAAAAATGGGAATTCATATAAAAATAGAAAGTAACTGAGGTAAAAAATTATGCCCTATTGTTCACGATGTGGAGTAGAAGTTGATGAAGAAGTAAAAAAATGCCCTCTATGCTCAACCAATATACAGGAACTGACACCAGAAATAAGTCCCTTCAGTAAATATCCTGAAAAGACAGCCCCCCATTCCATAGCTCCCAAAAGGAATAAAAAGGAGATGAGAAGGATGGCCGCGATCTTTGTCACTTTCGGGCTGCTTATTCCCGCTTCTATAGCCATTGCAGCAGATGTCGTTATCAATGGAACTGTGACCTGGGGATCATACACGATAAGCTCTCTCATTTATATCTGGGTTCTTATACTCTTACCTCTTCTCTATTATAGAAGACCTGTACTAACTCTCCTGGCCTACTATTTATCCACTCTATTCTACTTATACTCAATTGATACTTTCAGCGGGGGACTTTTCTGGTTTACAGGACTCGCCTTCCCCATAACAACGACAACAGCAGCCTTAATTATTTTCAATCTGTTTATTATCAGGCATTCTAAAATCAAGGGTATAAATATCTTATCCTATGTCGTTTTTTCTCTAGGACTGGAGTGCATAGGTATTGATTTCTCAGTTTCACTATTTCTTACCGGAACAATTGGTCTGGGATGGTCATTTATTGTGTTATCCGCCGCAATTCCCGCTGCAGGACTTTTATACTATATTCATCACAAAATTAAAAAGCCTCTCATTAAAAAAGAGTATTTCCATATTTAATCAGAGGATTCCGCGGAAGTTTCAAGAGAATCGACCTCAATGTCGCTTATTGACATGTTTTCAGTCTCGGAAGCTATTGCTATCTGATCTGAATTTAATATTTTATCGATATCGAGAATAATGGTAAAATTATCCTCTTTTTTTGCGATCCCGACAATAAAGGAAGTCTTAATCCGGATTCCCACCTTAGGAGCTTCCTGAATATCTTCAGGTCCGATTTCAACAACTTCTTTTACTGAATCAACCAGGCCACCCATAGTCAGAATGTCTCCGTCTGATTGAATAAACATGACAATTATCGATGTATTCTGAGTTATCTCCGATTCCTCAAGAGACATAGCCATTCTCAAATCAACAACAGGAAGGGCTCTGCCCCTAAGATTTATAACACCTTTTATTGAATCATCAGTTCCCGGTAAAGGAGTTATTTTCGTGTACTCCAGAACACTTTCTATCTTGGACACTTCAATGGCATATTCCTCACCACTCAAAAAAAATGTCAAATACTCATTAGTTCCATCTATTGAATTCATATAGGGCTCCTCAACTTCCAATTTCCTGAGAGCTGTCATCTGCCGTTTTTTTCAATTTGCGGATTTCTGCTCTGGCACGTTTAATCTCTTTGTTAAATTCTGCTATATCACTGGTGCTTTTTTCAATAGATAACTGCAATTCAGTAATATTTTTTTTCATCTCATCAATCTCGTCTTCGAGATTGGCTATCTCAAGCACGGCTTTGCATTTTTCAATTTCACGGTCGAGTTGACTGTTTTTGCTGGAGATCTCATCGGCTGATTTAAAGTATTTTTTTATCTCTTTATCTTCTTCTCCGATTTTTTCTCCATAGAGATAAGCACCCAGATCATATAGACATGTCATCTTTTCAGATAGAGTCAACTCTCTTTCCGAATGGAGTTTTTCTTCAGCTTTCTTCTGCTTACTACTGCTGTATTTATTTTTAAGATGCTTTTCCAGTCGGGAGCTTTCCTCTTTCAGCAATAGGATTTCCCCATCGAGTTTTTCAAGAGCTTTCCTGTTGGAGATAAAGGAACTTACTGAATCATTCTTCATTGTTTCAAAAAAAGACAAGTCCTTCTTATATATTTTCTCTCCCGTTTTTTTATAAAAATGGTTTATAGAAGCCGAGGATTTTTTTTTCCTGGATTGCAGCAGAAGAATGCGGCTTTTATCTTTTACTTTTTTTACAAAGGTTTTTTTTATTTCATTATTAGCCAGTTTATATATTTCATTATCTAAGGAAATAATTGTATTATCGATCTCCTCCAGGTTCTTCATAAGTTTAGAAAATTCTTCTGTAGGATTCTCTTTCCATTGGAGAAAAGCAGCTTTTCCTATGGGGAGAAATAGATTCCTGTTTTCTTTCTCCAACTCAGTATATTCTTCTCCTATTACTCTTTCCCGATCAGAAATCTCTGAAATCCGACGAAAAGAGGAACGGAGGTCTTCCAGCTGAATATCTAGCTCTTTTAATTGATTTTCGAGGGCTTTATGATTATCCAGGAATTCTTGAACTGTGGGATTATCCCCTGAAAATTCACCATGTTCAACAAAATGCTCTCCAACGGTCTGATAGATCTGTTTCAAATCAATATTGTTCTCATCAATTTGTTTCTTAAGCTCATCTATACGGATTTGATTGTTTTCCATTGATCCTCCTACAAATTAAATCTACTACATTAATATACCTTTATCCAATAATTTATATAGGGTAAACTGGATAGATATGAAAAGCATTACAATCTGGGGAGAGGAAGGTGAAGAGAACTCCCATATAAACGAAATAGTCAATGGGAGAAAAAAAGCATTCTGCTCTCCTGAAGTATGGTTTGGACAGACTGAGGAAGAACCGGAAACCCGAAAAGGAGAACAGCTGATACTGAAAGATCCTTCGGGAAAAAACCGTGTTCTTATTGAAGTAACAGAGATCAGAGTCTTAAAGTTCGGAGACGCCGATGAGGCAATGGCAAGAGATGTTCTGGATTGTGACCTGCAGGACTTCAGAGATGCCCATAGATTCTACTGGGAAGAAGATCTGAAAGTCAGTGATGAACTGCCTATAGTCGTCGAATATTTCAAGATCATTGAAGTGTACTGACTCAATCAGTTTTCCAGAATGGTAATTTCGACTCTTCGATTCAGCTTCTGTCCTTCAATTGTGCCGTTATCCCCTACGGGTTTCATTGATCCGAATCCCCGTGTGACAATCTCCGATTCACTCCTGATACCGTTCTCCAGAAGATATGACGCAACGGCTCCTGCCCGTTCCTCCGAGAGAATCTGACTGCTCTCTTCCGTCCCGAACCGGGCCGTATGACCGGTTACGAGTATGTCCCTATCTCTGTATCGGAGGAGAATTTCAGAGATCCGGCGGAGTTTTGCAATTTCGCTTTCCTCCAGAACGGGAGAATCCGGGAGGAAGCGAATGTTTTCCATGGTTATGGTGACTCCATTTTCCTCAGAAGAGACCCCGATACCCTCAACACCCTCTTCTTCCAGTTCATCATTGATTTCCCGAGCCAGCTCCTCGCGATCCATCTCTTCCGCAATAATGACATATCCCCGAGAGACACCGGAAAAGGTGTATATACTGTCAGAAGAGAGGGAATACTTGACTTCAAATTGACCTTCCACCGAAGCAGGTCTTCCCGTTTCTCTATTCCAGAAATATTCCTGAAAGAATGAGCCTACTATCTTTTCCACAAATAGATCCCCCCCGTCAGGGTGTTTGTAGGATGCGGTAAGAGGATCCTCTTCATAGTAGAT
>JAEINM010000371.1 GCA_016342385.1 Spirochaetaceae bacterium
AGTCCTCTCTAAAGAGACAGAAAAGGATAGTGGAGATGATATATACTGGTATGAGGTTCAGATCGATAAAATCCATGGTGTTGTGCCGGAAGATCAGATAGATTTGTACGACTCAAAAGCCAAAGCCCTCAATGCCTCTTCGCAAATGTAGGTTAACTGAGAACTCTGCAATCTTCCGATGAAACCCGAAGATGTATTTCATCACCTATTTTATAGGGACAGTTGTCATCGAACAGAGCCTTCAGGATAATCCCATTGGATTCTATTTCCATACTTCTATGTGATCCCGAATATTCTTCATCAATAATGATGCCGGAGAAGACATTTTCCGATTGTCTATTTTCCAGGGCAATGCATTTATCCGGTCTGAAGAAAAGATATTTTTTCCTGTTGTCACGGGGATTAATATAGCTGACTTTCATTTCCCCTATGGCGGTTTTCACAACGTATTTTTCATTATCTATTGTCATGACTTCAATTAAATTAGACGTTCCTATAAAACTGGCGGCAAATAGGTCGAAAGGCTTTCTGTATAGTATTGCCGGTTTATCATATTGAATACACTTTCCCTTATCCATCACGGCAATCCGGTCAGAGATGGCTAGAGCTTCTTCCTGATCATGAGTCACATATATGGTGGTTATTTTCAGTTCCTGCTGAATTTTCCGGATCTCCCTGCGCAGGCTTTTTCTCAATTTGGCATCAAGAGCACTGAGAGGTTCATCCAGTAGTAGCAGCTGGGGCTCCGTAACTAGTGCCCTGGCAAGAGCGACCCGCTGCTTTTCCCCTCCAGAAAGATACTCGGTATTCCGCTTTCCGAAACCCTCCAGATGAACTATTTTCAGAAACCGCATGACCGAATCATCTATGCGTTTTTTATGCCATTTTCTTAATCGTGGACCATAAGCGATATTGTCGTAAACAGACATATGGGGGAAGAGAGCATAATCCTGAAAAACCATACCCACCTTTCTTTTTTCCGGAGGAAGGTGGCTTATGTCCTCGTTATTCAGAGAAACAGTACCTCTATCTGTTTCTTCAAATCCGGCTATAATTCTCAGGGTGGTTGATTTCCCGCTACCACTTGGACCAAGCAGGGAAATGAGTTCTCCCGGATGAACTTCCAGACTTATGTCCAGGGTAAAATCATCAATCTGTCTGTATATATTTTCCAGTATTATACTCATAATCTATTCTCCAAAACCATCAAATTTATCGATAGCCAGAAAGGCTATGAGACAGATAAACATCAATATGCTTCCCAGAGCACAGGCTCCGAAAAATTTATAGGAACCGATCAATTGGTAAATTGCAATAGGAAGTGTCGTTGTTCCCGGGCGGGATAACATGAGTGTGGCATTCATTTCCCCAATAGATATGGCAAAGGCAAAGGTCGCTCCTGTCAGTAGACCCGATTTAATCAGTGGCAATTCAATGTCTCTGAAGGCCTGAAAGCCCGAAGCCCCGAGATTTAATGCCGCATCTCTTAAAGAAATTTGTACTTTCCGGAAAATAGATAGAACAGATTTCAATACCAGAGGCATGGCTATTGCCGTATGGGCCATAATAACCAGTAATGCACTCCCATTGACAGATACGGGAAGAATACGGCCCAGTCTCATGTAGCTTAACCCCAGAATGACAGAAGAGATTCCCAGAGGAAGGAGGAAAAAAAGCTCTGTCAAAGCGGGTAAAATCAGTTTTTTCCGGCTTATAACCCAGGCAATCATCGTACTGACAGGTATGGTGAGTGCGACTGTGGAAAGAGCATAAAAAAGACTGTTTTTCAGGGAGTTAAAGGCTATTTTGCTATAGGTTCCACGACCATCTGGATAGAAAATCTGTTTATACCAGTACAGGCTGAATTGTGTATCACCAGATAGAGATCTGCTTTCTTTAAATGATTCGAGTACAACTGAAAGAGGGGGCGCGGCAATAAGTAATAAAATAAAGAAAAAATAGACTATGATTATTACACTCTTCAAATTGAAACCGAGACGATATCCCGGCTGATTCTCAGCAGTCAGCAATTTTTCTTCAAAGCTCTTTAATTTTTCCATAGAACTGTAGACAAACATCAATAATAAGGTAAGAGTTGACTGGATTAGAGCAAGAGAACTACCTTTGTTCAGATCGAGACTGACTTTGGCCAGTCGATACACTTCCACTTCCACAGTGGATAACTGAGGACCTCCACCCAGAACCAGAATAATGGCAAAACTCATAAAGCAATAAATAAAAATAATCATAGAGCTGGTTAGAATCGCGGGAAGGATCTGTTGTAGAGTCACAGTCCTGAATACTCTGATTTTTCCCGCACCGAGATTCTGTGCCGCCATCATCTGAGATCGGGGGATTTTCGCCCAGAGAGAAGAAATTATCCGTATGGCAATGGGGAAATTATAAAAGATATGGGCAATGATTATCGCTTTGAATGAATAGAGAATCTTGAGGTCTGGAAAACCCAGTGTATTGAGGACATTATTGAGCAGGCCGTTTTTGCCAAAAAAGAGTACAAATCCCAGTACAACCAGGATAGAGGGAAGTATAAAGGGGATGGTAATAACAGCTTTAATCAGCTTTTTCCCCGGAAAAGAGTAATGGGACATGATCCATGCCCCGGGCAGACCTATGAGTACCGATAAGCTGGTACTCACAAAGGCCTGAAAAAAAGTAAAAAATATAATTCTTCTGTAATAAGAGGAGCTGAGTATTTCCCTTATCCCGGAAAGTGAAAAAGAACCGCTTTCATTCTGCACTCCTTTGACGAGAATGCTTCCGAGAGGGAAATAGAAAATAATCAGCATAAAGAGAAAAGCGGGAATAAGAAATAACTCACCCCGTACTTTTCTGAAGGAATTATTCATTATCTGCCATAGTTTTCAACCCACTGCTGAACCCATTCCGTCGATTGGTTTTCAATTTTATCCGCTTCAATCTGGAGTCCCTTTTTGCTTTTGAATGCATAGTTGAAGGATTCGGGAAGTTCTATGTCAGTTACAGAGGGGAACATGATATTGGATAAAGCCAGTGTTTGCTGGGAAGAATCGGATAGCATAAAATCAATAAAATTCTCAGCCATTTCTCTATTCTCCGTTCCTTTCACAATTCCCATTCCCTCGATGTGCAGGTAGTTCCCCTGGTTGAATTCCAATGCGCCATAACGTGTCGATTCTTCATATTCCGCATGATATGCGGGAGATGTGGAATAGCTTAGCACAAGGGGAGCTTCCTCGTTTAGGAAAAGACCATAACCACTGCTCCATCCTTCTGAAATAGTAAGGATGGAGGGTTTTAATCTGTCCCAGAATTCTAAATAGTCATCTCCGTAAACCGCAATAGTCCAGAGGAGAAAACCCAATCCCGGTGTAGATGTTCTGGGATCCATAAGAACCAGCGAATCGTTGTATTCATCTTTTGTCAGGTCTTCAAGAGATCGGGGAAGATTCGCAATATTTTCACTGTCATAACATATGGCGAAATATCCATAATCGTATGGCGTCAGATGGGATGATTTATCAAAAATCAGATCAGATGATATTTTTGATAATTCTTCGGATTTATAGGGCTCCAGAATTCCCTCTTTCAATGTTCTGGATAGCAGATTATTATCCAGTCCGATGACAACATCGGCCTGGGGATTCTCTTTCTCCATAATGAGCTGAGAAAGGACTACAACACCGTCACCCGGTGCATGCAGTTCAACTTTAATGCCGTATTCTGCTTCGAACTCGGCAATGATTGACGGTCCGGCGCCCCATTCCGATGCAAAGGAATCATAGGAATATATGACTAGTGTTTGTGGTTTCCCGGGAACTTCTGCAGTAGAGGTATCCTTTTTACAAGAGGGAAATACGAAAAGTAAAGCTGTCATAAATGTGATTATTAGAACAGCCTTTAATGATTTCAGGATCGATTTCATAGAAATCTCCTTAAAAGTAAATGCTGTCTCAGGTTGAAATGTCTCCTGTCTCTCCCTTCGCCGGTATTATCCGTATCAGGTTCAACGGGTATATTCTCAGGTCTTAACAAGACCACCCCAGGACTTGAGCAAAGGGTAGAATATTAAAATTATTTGGTCAATTGCGATTGACATTTTTTTTCTTAATAACTATATTCAATTTGTCTGGTGATTACAGCAGAGAGGTCACACCCGTTCCCATCCCGAACACGGTAGTTAAGCTCTCTTGCGCCGATGGTACTGCAGGTTATCTGTGGGAGAGT
>JAEINM010000372.1 GCA_016342385.1 Spirochaetaceae bacterium
TTATCTTCCCGGCGAAAATACTCTTCAGATCAATCTCTGGGAAATCGTCAATAAAAATATCTATAAGGGTGAAATAATATATCCCGATAAAAGTAATGGGGAATCCCTAAACAATAATCCCGCAGATCTATCGGGAAAAGAAATCCCACGGACAAAAAGGATTACACAGTCATTAACACATTCCCCGGCCTCAAAAAATAGTAAAAGAGAAATTCCGATTCATAATGACCTTAAAGAAAAAAAGATCTTTACCATAAACGCCAAACAACTACCCACAACAATGAGCCCTTTGGAGAAAGGAGAAAAAGCAATAGAAAAGGGAAATAACCTGCTGATTTGCGGAGAAGAAGGAACTGGAAAAAAAACTTTCGCTTCAGAATTGCTGAAAATGACAGGGAAACCTTTCTCTAAAATAAATTTCAGAACGATAAATCCCTCGCGATTGGATGAAGAACTATCAAAGATCACTGAAATTGTCAGTCAAAAAAAGTTTAAAACATTTCTATTTCTCAATGTTGAGGTTCTACCGTCCTATATACAGGAACAATTTACAGATTTGCAGCATATCCAGATTATTACGACTATGAATATCAGTGATAAATCAGAGTTATCTAAATTGAATCGCAAATTCTACTATCAGATAAGTTCATCTGTAATTAGTTTGGAACCTCTAAGAGCAAGGAAAGAAGATTTACAGGATCTTATCGGTCGAATTATCAATAAAAATCATAGCCATGCTGTTATTTCTGATAATGCAATGGAAATTCTGAGAAAGCATAACTGGCCGGGCAATCTCAATGAACTGGACTCTGTAATATCCAGAGCCTGCATGGAAACATCTTCGGTTATAACAGCTGAAATAATAAATGATTCGCTGGATACACTGGAAAATGATCTGGATCAATGGCAAAAAGGTCCATTGGATAAAGATTTTAATCTTCATAATGTTCTAGGAGATGTTGCCATGCATTACATAATGCTTGCTCTTGAATTATCTGGTGGGAAAAAGTCAAAAGCAGCTCAAATGCTGGGATTTTCAAACTATCAGACTCTTAGCAACTGGATTAAAAAGTATGAAAAATAATTATATTATTTGTAGTTTTCCATTAGATCTATAATGTATTGCCGAGTCAAAGTATATATTACACTATTTAGATTCTGTATGTTTTCCCGGTTCTTTCTTTGAGAAAAGATGAGCACAAACATATTGCTATTTTTGAAAGTCCGTCTAATAAGGAAGGTTCCTGATAGATGGAAAATCCGCTCTTTAATACAGATTTCAATAGCAGTTGTCTGTTCATTTATATTGATCTGTTCATGATGGTCAAAAGAACATGACATTCCCGATGCACTAATGTCATGGACAACACCAGTTCTCCATATATTATTTATTTTCATCCGAAAAAAAGCCGTACGGCTGACCTTGTGTCCCAATCGAATATAACTTCTTGGACCCCAAATATCCAGTTTGTCAATTTCATTGACGACATTCTGATCTGATTTAAGGTAATCAGATTTAAAGCTCAGTATTTTATCGTGATTAATATCCCCGGGATAATCAATACTGATGAGGTATAGTAATTTATTTCCGCAGGAATTGATAATATCCAGAATAAAGGATTCCAAATTTTCTGAATCTGAGAAGGTATTACTATCTATGACTAGAATTAATTTATCAAGCCTCAATAAGAGAGGTTTGATATTTTGTATATTCTCAACTATGTAGATTTCACATATCTCATTATATATAACCTTCTGAATTCTTTCTTTAGATTTTTCATCGGGAGATATAATAAAGAACTTGGCATCAATAGTTTTGTTCATTCTTTAATTATAGTCAGATTTTTTAAATATTTATATTATTAAAAATTCATTTTTGATTGTATTAATTCCCGAAAGTGTTCAGCTTCGGGATAATCTGGTTTTAATGATATGGCAGAACAGCAGTCATTCATGGCTGCCGGATAGTCACCGATGTGAAAATACACTTGTGCTCGACTATAGAAGACCCATGACTGATAAGGATTTATAGACAGGCTGCGATTAAAATCATTTAAAGCCTTAGTATAATTCTCACGAATACTATAAACAATGCCTCTGTAATAATGAGTCTTATCATTGTTCGGTTCTTTTTTAAGAGCCTCTGAAAAATCTCTCTCAGCCAGATCATATAAAGACTGCCCGAAATAAGCCATTCCACGATGTACAAATATTACTGGTTTTACGTAATCCTGTGGATTCATATCTAGAATTTTTGTATAAATTGAAATGGCAGTATTAAAATCTCCCTCATTATGAGAATAGAGAGCATCGAGGAGCATATTGTCAATATTCCCAATCTCATTTGTACTATATTGATTAAACTTACTCTTATCCAGGTCGGGATATTTTTTCTGATTGATATGGCTATAGTCCCTGTGTTCCTGAAAAAATTCTTCAGACTTATGTTCTATACGTTTATTAAAAGCATATCGCCTTTTATTCAATTCAGTATGTAATTGTCTCTGATAATCACGAATTTCCTGAAAAATAATATCTGACAAACTTAAGTTGGCATTTAAGGCTGCCAGCTTTCTTTTTAATGGTTCATCATATGGCGAAAACTCTGCCTTATAAACAAGCTCGTGTTCAACTTCCGCCCAGGCATCCTGTAAAATAGTTCTAATTTGAACTTCACAACAAAAATTTTTATCGATTGAATACTTATTCCGGAGTTTTTCAGGAATTTCAATTAAAAAATGTATCGATTCATATCCGAATTCCCGATAGGAAAAATTTTCACCTTTTCTTTCCGCCTCAACAACTGTGCAGTAATTGCGTATAAAGGCTTCAACCGTTTTTACATCTTCCATAAAAGGGCAAATGATTCTCAGCCCCAGAATATCTGTCAGGGTAAACAAAGCTTTGTCAAAGTCAATATTTTTTGCCAATACTTTCAAATAAACACTATCAAAATCTTTAACCCTGTTTTTAAGTGTGACATGAAGTGAAATTTTTTTTAATTCATTTCTGAAATCATGCTGCAGGTCATATAATAAATGCTCAAACTTGTCTTTATATCTTGTATATTGATCTTCCAGTAGCTTCCGGTCGGGAATAGAAATGATCTCACTGTCGCTCATACTGACATTATATCATAATAGTGTATCTGTTTACTAATTTGTTTTACCTTCAATAAAAAAAAACGGCAAAACTAGAGAATGGTGACAGCTCCTTTCTCTCTGATTTTTAAGGGAGTCACAGACTGTGGTCCAAAAAAGTGCTTCATATAATCTGTATATGCTTTGCAGACTTCTAATTTTAAATAAACTTGTATAGTTCCTGCAAATCCTCCTCCATGAACTCTGACAGCTCCTTTAAAATCTGGAAAGCATTCTGTCAAGGCTATAGCCAGTGATATTTTCTGAGCAGAAACATGCTTTGATGTAAACACATTCTGTAGATACTTATAAGAAGAATCGCCCGATTTCTGGACAGTGTCCAAATATTTTTCAATCCTATTTTGCTGCAAGTGATCTACCATGAATACAACTCTTTCATCTTCATTGAAAAAATGAAGTGCTCTTAAAACAGCTCGATCTCCAAGAGTTCTTGTCAATTCTGGAATTTCTCTGAAAAAATCTTCTCTCTTTAGATCTCGAAGATTTTTTTCTCCAAAAAATTCTGCCACATTTTTCATTTCCATCGGTATAGCTGCATAATCATCAGTAAGGTCAGCATGATCTCCTCCTGTATCGATTACAAGAAGCTGATAACCATTATTATTAAATGAATAGTCCAATGCTGTGATGTCCGGTTTAGATGGATTCTCAAAATCTATTGCCACAATTCCACCATAGGCACAGGCTAGCTGGTCCATTAATCCACATGGCTTGCCAAGAAAAATATTTTCAGCTTCCTGACCGATTATCGCCAATTCAACAGAATCTACTGAATCCTTATTAAATAATAGACTAATGATTTTTCCTAAAAGGACTTCTATTGAAGCAGAGGAACTTAATCCGGATCCAACCAGTACATCACTTGTTATATAGGCATTAAATCCACCGATTTTTTTTCCTCGGGATTTAAATATTGAAATCACCCCCCGGATTAATGATGTCGTTGGATCAATACTCTTTGCATTCTGATCAAGCTCATGGAGAGAAACTTTAAATAGATCGGGAAATCCCTCCGAATAGATCTGTACAACATTTTCCTCATTAGGG
>JAEINM010000373.1 GCA_016342385.1 Spirochaetaceae bacterium
GCCTGTAGATCCGGAGGTATATAAAATATACGCTGGATCATCACTCCCTATTTCTGGTAATGTCTTCTGATCATATGGATAATTCTGTTCATCTTTGATTATTTTTGCTGAATCAATCAGTAGAATATTATCATCAAGAGACCGGACAAAATCCAGAGGTATTTCATCTGCAATAATACATTTGATTTCAGAATCCGCGATAATATAATGCAAGCGGTCTTCAGGGAAATCCAGATCCAATGGAATATATGATTTTCCAGCTCTTAATATCCCCAACATGACCGGAACAAGATAGGGAGTTCTAGTCATTGCTATTCCAATAACATCTGAATCTGAATGATTTATAAGCAATCTCTGGGCGACTAGATTTGATAAAATATCTAACTGTTTGTAAGTCAGAGAAATATCCGCTCCAGATATTGCCACTCTTTCAGAATATATTGTGGTATTATCAATTATGTCCTTAACAAAACTGTGATCAATAGCCGATAAATACCCCTTCCATTCCTGAATTTTCTGTATTTGCTGATCATTTGATAATAAATTTAATTCTTTAACATTATCGACTTCATCTGTACAGATCTGGTCTAATACATTTTTAAAGCAACCATAAAATTTTTCAATGGACTCCTCATTATATACATTTGTATTATAATCTATTGCGATATTCAAACTGGATGAGGTTAATCGGCAATTTATATAAAGATCAAAATTGGTCGCAATTTTTTTAAAACGGGATGTTCTATAGGAAATATCTTTAAAAGCCCAATTCTCCTGATCAGTAGAAAGGTTAAACATCATCTCGATTAATGGATTACGATCAGCAGAACGTTTAACTGGGATTTTTTCAAGGATTTCATTATAGGTCCAGTTGGCGAAACATACAAAGTTTTTTTTAAATCTGGAGAAATATTGAGATACAGACTCCCGATCATCGACTATAAACTTTACTGGTAAAAGATTTACAGCGTTACCAAAGATACCATGTAATCCATAATAATTCTGTGAAGAGATGGGGCATCCAATTACTGATTCTTTTTCATCAGTTAGTTTATGTCTGACAAAAAAGAGCATGGCTAAAAGGAAATTATGTAATGAAAGCTTATACTCTTTAGCCTTTTGCTCAATTCTTTGTAATTCCTCTGGATTAATAGTATAAAATGTTGAATCACCCTCATATAGCTTTTGTTTTCCTGATCTTGTATTCCATGGAAGATCTTGAGGCAAAGGTACATTCTGTAGAGACTCTTTCCAGAATTCAATCCCCTCCGTCATATTATACTCATCCAATTTTTCAGCATGAATCAGGTCTTCAAATGAATGAGAGAAATCACCTGCAACCTTATCAAAATTCGTGCCTTCTCTATAAAAAAAGGAAATATCTTCTAATAACAAATTCATTGAATAACCATCAACTAATATATGGTGGCTATGAATGCAAAGGGATATTTTTTCTTCCTCTTTTATTATGAAGAATCGAACAAGAGGCCCAGTCTCCAGGTCATATACATGCCGGTTTATCCGATCCTCTAAAAGAGACATCTCATTGTCACTGGAAACATATTCTTCTACGAGAAAGAGTTCACTACTTTCTGTCTTCCAAGTTAACGAATCCCTATCCAGTACGGCGGAAAGCAGGTCATGTTTATGAAATGTACTGGTAATGGAATCAATGATTAAATCGATATCAATTCCACATGAGAAAGTTAATATAAATGATTCATTAAATGATTGTGAGCAAATTTCACTTTTATTAGAAACAATTAATATCTCCTTTTGACTTTTCGTCAATTCATATCTTTTGGGAACCATCTATTTTACCTTCTACGTCGTTTAATTTGCTTTTTAAATTCAGACAATTTTTCGTTACTATCAGATCCATACTTGATGTACCTGGCCAATTCTTCAATATTTGGGTACTTAAGAAAAGTAAGATAAGACAGTTTAATACCCATTTCATTTTCAATCTTAATCTGAAGTTCAGATAATAAAAGAGAGTGAACTCCAACATCAAAAAAGTTCTGATCCTTACCAGTGAATTTAACCTTGAAAACCTCTTCACAATAACTCTTAAGTTTCAGTTCATCAGGACTATAACTTATATTTCGGGCGTTTTCTACTTTATTTACTTTTAGTTCTCTGGGATTAGGTAGAGCTTTAATATCAAGTTTTCCAGAATTGTTTAAATGGAAAGATTCAAGAAACACAAAATATGTTGGTACCATTATTTCTGGGAGAAATCTCCTTAAATACGTTTTGATATCTTCTTTTTCAAACTTGTCCTTCTGAATTATATATGCCGCAATAAATTGATCTGTTTCAGAGATTTTCCAATGTTTCAGGGCAGAATGCTTAACAAATGGATATTTTTCCAAAATCATAGAAATTTCACTGAGTTCTATTCTATTTCCACGAAGCTGGATCTGAGAATCTTTTCGTCCCAAAAACTGGATATTACCATCGGATAAATATCTGCCATAATCTCCCGTCTTATATACGAAGTGGTCTTCTGATTCAGTGATAGCAATAAAGCTTTTCTTTGTCAATTCTTCTGAATTGATGTAGCCTCTAGCAACATTGACTCCGCCAATTGCGATTTCTCCTACAAGCCCATCGGGACAAATATGGTTTTCATCATCGAGAATATATATTTGAGTATTCGAAATAGGCTTACCAATAGGAACATAATCTTCTTTCCAATTTTTATTTGAATACCAGCAAGTGACATCAATAGAAGCTTCTGTAGGTCCATACAGATTTATCAGATTACCTTCAGGAAAAATCCTATAGAATTTTTCCATAATACCGGGAGTTAATGCTTCACCACTGCAGATAAAACTTTTTATAGACTTACATTCTTCTGATCTCGAATGATTTAGAAAATTTAATAGCATAGTGGGAACAAAATGTATGACGTCTATTTCTTCTCTCTTTATTGTATCAATCAGATAGTCATTATCCTTCTGCCCGTCTGGTGTTGTCACTATAATTTTAGCTCCTACCATTAGAGGTAGAAACAGTTCCCAGATTGAGACATCGAAAGTTATAGGTGTTTTTTGTATGATAATTGATTTATGATTAATATTAAACTCATCAATCATCCATCTAAGTCGATTATTTAAGCCCGCATGATGTCCCATAACACCTTTTGGTATACCTGTAGATCCACTTGTAAATAAAACATATGCAAGAGAGCTTTCATCAACGACAAATTCTTCTTGTACTGATCCACTGGAAAAGAGGATTTCTTCATAATTAATGATGCATAATGAAGGATTATCAGAATCGATATACCTATTTGCATTTCCATCGATTATACAACGAACACCGGCAACTGAAATTATAGACTGTGTTCTTTCTGTTGGAGTACTGGGAGGAATAGGAGTATAGGCACAACCATAACGTAAAATACCTAAGGAGACTACTATAAATTCCACAGACTTATCCATATATATTGCAATGGGATATTTTTTATCTACATTCTTTGTGTGTAATGTACTAGCTATTTTTCCCGTGGCAATATTTAATTGTCCGTATGTCATGCTCAATGTATCTGATTTTAAAGCAATATCTAAATTATAATCCAGAAAACTGCGCTCTATAGATTCAAGAATGGTCCTCTCTTTCCATTGTTTACAGGTATCATCTGTCTTTCTCTTGATCAATTGCTCCACATTATCTTTATGAAAGTAACCAATATCTTTTATAAGTGAAGTTTGAGAGTCTATAACCTGATCAATAACAGAATTAATAAAACTGGAAAAGAAATCTATTTTGAAATTTTTAAGGAACTCTGATCTGACCGTGAGATGCAGGACTTCTTCCTCAATACCCTCTAAAATATTAATTTGATAATCAAAAAAGGAATTCCTTTTAGGAATTTCATTACACTTTACACTTCCATCAGACAAGCTCCAGAAGTCTGTAACTGAACTGGCATAATTAAAACTTGAACTAACAACTGTGCGTTGATTCTTTATACTGCTATTCTTTCGCAGATTTTCCACAATGCTGCCCAAACTTAAAGTTCCATTTTGGAAATGAGATTGCAGTTTCCTTTGTATTCTCAATATAAGATCATGAACGGACCATTCTTTTTTCACATAGTCCCAAAATGGCAGGAATTTCACCTGCATACCCAAACGATCAAATTCTGAATCCAGTATCTGAGATGCAACGGCATAACCTGTATGTATAAAATGACTTT
>JAEINM010000374.1 GCA_016342385.1 Spirochaetaceae bacterium
GCATCTCCTGTAACCAAAATAAAATCGGGTCTGTCCCACCCTCTTTTTTCCATGTTTTTTCTATTTAAAGGCAGAAAGGTATCGCTCATAGGGGGAATATATCAAATTATTCTTAAAAAAAACTATTACTAAAGACCTATTCTTACGATAATAAATGAAATGAATGACAGTAAACCTCTGAAAAGACTATTAACAGTTCTCTTTATTATCATAATTGTAGTGATTATCATACTGGCACTATTCCTGAGGGAAAAAACATCTTATGCTCTCCCTTTTGAGTTTTCCTCTGACAATAAAGCCGTGACTCAAGATGTACCGGAGGAAATTCCCGCAGCAGAAGATCCTTTTAAGTCTTCAACTGTACCTGAGAGATTTATCGTTGATCATCATACTGTAGTGAAAGACGAATCATTTTCATTGGTCACAGGACAATACTGGAATGATGTCTATCTCTGGCCCGATCTGTATATAAGAAATGAGATGAAATCCGATGATCCCGATATAATCTATCCCGATGAGATTATTGATATCTACAACAGACTTGGCAAGGGCGATATCTACAATGATATCGAAAAAGATGAAATCCTCAAGGCCTATATCGAAGTTTATGATATCTATAAAAAACTCGGATCGGGAAAAGAAAATTCCGTATGGGCTCTCCTGTACAGCGGAGCCAAATACGATCATGATTTCCTGAATCTCTTCAGCAACAGGATCGATCCCGCCGATAAAGCCATGGCTCAGAAATACATCGATGAAGAGGGATTTCTGGAATAGGCAATCGATATTATCTCTGGGATCCTGCATAAATTGAATTAAACCTGAATTGAAGTTCTATTGAAGAATTTTTTATTTATATCGTGTACATTTTGAATCAGTAAGCAGAAGACACTCATTTTCAAATAAAAATCTGTCTTTATTCTCAAAAACCCATATTAGTTTTTCCAGATATGCAGTTGCTGTTTTAGGAAAATTTTCATCGAGAAAGAATCTCATACAGCCTTTGACTCATAGGGGATTATTTCAAAATGCATTACTTCACTCGAGAAGTCCAGAACAGCAGAAATGTCTTCTTCTATAATGTTTGGATAGTTTTCAATAATTTGATCATATGGTAAAGAGCAGGTCAAGATTTATTAAATACTGCTATTTTTTAGTATTAAAGTATTTTCCCTTTCAAAATCGCGGCTCTTTCCTGACAGAAACCAGTTCACCTGTTACCGGATGTTCAAATTTCAGAGACATGGCGTGAAGTTTCAGTTCTCCCATCAGATCGTCGGGAACTTTATCATTATATAACCTGTCTCCCAGAATGGGATGCCCCATGGCCTTCTGATGAACCCTGAGCTGATGTGTTCTTCCTGTTTCCGGCTTCAGCAGAACTCTGGTACAGCTATCCAGCTTTTCGACAACACTCCATCGGGTGATGGCCTTTTTTCCCTGTTCCCGATCGACGACCTGAACCGGTCTGTTGTCAATATCCGCTCTCAGAGGGAGTTCGATGATGCCCGAATCTTCAGATAGCTGCCCCTCCACCAGTGCGATGTACTCTTTTTCAATTTTTCTGTCCTGGAAGAGGATACTCAGAGACCTCTGCATCTCTTTACTCAGGGCAATGACTACCAGTCCCGATGTGGGCTGATCGAGACGGTGAATGTTGTAAACTTCAGGGTAAAACAGAGCCGTCCGGCTCATAAGACAATTCATTTTATCGGGGCCACGTCCGGGAACCGTCAGTTCCTCAGGTTCCTTATGGACAATGATGAAATACTCATCTTCATAGAGGATTTCCGGCTTCGTATTAATCCTGCTCTGATTCATAAAAAGTATCCATTAAGATTTCATCAAGCGTTCCTATTAAATCATGCCTTTTCAATCTGTGCTTCTGCTCAAAGATCCTCTCAAAATAGAAAAAAACTTTTCCTATCAATCCCCCTAGCTTTCCGGGAATTATCAACCCCTTTTTTATTGAAGTCAGAGAAATGAGAATAAGTCCTGTAAAAGTTGTTCCTTTCAGCAGACCTGAAATCAGAGCTCCTTTTGTAATATCCAATGGACCAAGAGAAAAAAGAACCTCTCCCCAAGGAGAGAGGAGATTAAAAAAAGTGATGAAGAATATGAGGAGAATATAATTTTTCCATAGAATTTTTTTACCGGCAAGTACCGCCAGAACAAGAAAAAAACCTGTCATAACAGCTCTGAATGTGAGGGATTCGAGAAGAAGGAAAACAAGCATGAGAAGCATTCCGATGAAAAAGCGTTTTCCCGGAGAAAAGAACCGGCCTATATAATCGTTTTTCACAATGGTCCCTCCAGAGAGGATATCCACTGAGACCGCTTCATAAATCTTACAGCGAATAGTCCAATAAGAAAACTGGATACAGTGCCTATGGTAAGAAACAGAGAAGCAATCACCCAGGCACTATCTCCAAAGATAAACTTTACCGACAGAATCAGCTGAATGATATTACCCGTGAGAGCTCCTAGAACGCTCACTCCGATCAAGGATATGAACTTCGCGGGGATTCTGTACACAGAATACATCACAACAGCACTGGTAAAGGAACCGGCTGCGGAAAAGAGAAAAACATAGGAGGCAAGAGTACCGCTGATCAGCCCCTGTCCTGTTATCTTCAGGAGAATGAGAAGAAGAACATAGGGGAAAGGCAGCAGTTTCAGGGCAAATAGAACGGGGAGGTTGGCCAGCCCGAGCCTCATAAAGGGAACTGGTCTGGGGAAGAGATATTCTATTGCCGAGAGAAAAAGGCACAGACCTCCCAGAAAAGAGGTTAATTTCAGTTTGTCAGTAGACTTCACCATCTAGCTCCCCCTCTTTTTTTCCCCGGATTGTCACAAAGACACGGTTGGGCATACAGGCGATCCATTGCCCCTGCTTCTTGATTATACCGCTTTGAACACAGATCTGTTCGCTGCAGTCAGATTGAGAAAAAAACACAGATCCATTCTCTACTACTATTGTCGTCTCTCCGGCTGGACCATGAAAAACCTGGACAAGTTCACTGTCAATAGGATAGATCCATTCCTTACCGGCCGATTGAATGAGTATTTCAAGAGAATCCCCACTTCTGGAGACGGCAGAAAAAAATGAGAGAACTGTAAGTGAAACAGCTAGACATAAAGCCGCGTAATCCAATAGTTTCATAGCATATTATATGGTCTTTATCGCCCTTTGTCGAAGTTCGTCAACATTGTTCTATATTCTACAATGTCCGACGGGCTGCTAGACTCTTCATCTCCCCTGTTTTACAATATATTTCATTATGAACGACAGACTTGCCCCTTTTAAGGATAATAATACATATAAGATGCTGACCAGGGAAGAACAAAAATTTATTGATGTATCCTCTGAACTCTATAAACTGACATTTCAGGATATTAAAACACTCATCGATATCAGCCGGGATCTCAAAACATGGAATGAAGGCTCTCTTAAAGACTACTGGAAAATTCCCGATGAAAAAAATCTTAAGGGGAAACAGCTGAAACAGGCTATTCTTCAGGAAATTAAAGAAAAATGGAACCAGTTAAAAACTGATGAAAAAGACTATTCTCTGTTTCAGGCCGACAGAGACAGAGGGGATCAGAAAATCAATTATATAAGAACTGAAAATGATTCTGTCATTCT
Source organism: Spirochaetaceae bacterium (assembly GCA_016342385.1). Classification (GTDB taxonomy): domain Bacteria; phylum Spirochaetota; class Spirochaetia; order DSM-2461; family DSM-2461; genus Spirochaeta_F. The sequence continues at coordinate 3,647 of JAEINM010000374.1, forward strand.
GGGAGACTGTCCTGTGGCCTCGGTAAAAACCAGGTGCTGCAATCTACAGACTCTGGACATAGTGAACAACTGCGGATTTGATTGTACATACTGTTCGATTCAGTCTTTTTTTGACAATGGTCGGGTTTATTTTCAGAGCAATCTGAAAGAAAAGCTGCAGGCTATTCACCTTGATCCCGAGAAGAGATATCACATAGGCACGGGCCAGTCTTCCGATTCTCTCATGTGGGGAAACCGTGAGGGAATCCTGGACCTACTCTCTGATTTTGCCCGGAAAAACCCCAATGTTCTACTGGAGCTGAAAACCAAGTCTAAAAATATAAGCTGGTTCCTTGAAAATGAAGTCCCGAAAAATATCATCATCACATGGTCTCTCAACACAGACACTATAATAAAAAATGAAGAACACCTGACAGCAAACCTGCAGGAAAGGCTGGAAAGCGCCAGAGCAATCGCCGACAGGGGTATTATTACGGGCTTCCATTTCCACCCGATCATTCACTATAAAGGCTGGGAAAAAGACTATTCAGAGATTACAGCCAAGATTCAGCGGATGT
>JAEINM010000375.1 GCA_016342385.1 Spirochaetaceae bacterium
ATTGATCTGGAAAGAGATATTATAGATATATCAGGAAGTTTATAATGGCAAAAATACCGGCAAAAATTGGTAAATATGATATTACACATAAAATAGCTGAAGGTGGAATGGGAGCCGTTTATAAAGGAATACATCCCACTTTAAATAAAGTCGTAATTCTCAAAAAACTCACTCTCAGCGGTGATGATCATATTACTGAACGCTTCAAACGGGAAGCAAGAATAATGATGGACTTTAAGAATGATCATATTGTTGATGTGTATGATCATTTTAAAGCAGGGGGATCTTATTATATTGTATTGGAATTTGTCGATGGAATGGCATTGGATGAGTTAATTAAAAAGGAGCGTTATCTGCCTAATGATACAGCACTCCTCATTTTTCTGGATGCCTGCAAAGCACTAAAATATGCTCACGACAAAAATGTTATCCATCGGGATATAAAACCGGGAAATATTCTTATTTCAAGGAAAGGTGATATAAAACTTGTTGACTTCGGTATTGCTTCGATCAGCGATGATGATGAAACAAACCTGACAAGGGACGGGATGACTCTCGGAACACCTTCATATATGGCCCCTGAGCAGTTCAATAACTCTAAATCTGTTGACCTCCGTGCTGATATCTATTCTATGGGTGTTATGCTTTACGAGATGGTTACCGGGAAAAAACCTTATCCGGGCAATTATTCTCCGGAAACTCTGGCTAAAATACAGAAAGGTAAATACCAAATCCCTCAGAAACACAATCCCGCAGTTAGTAATTTTGTAGTAAAACTGATTAAAAAATGCATGAAACCCAAAGCTGATAAACGCTACAATGATTTAGGAAAAGTCATCACACTGCTGGAGAGATACTTTAAGAAAAAAGGGAAAGACTTCCCGAGACAGGTCATTATCGCTAAAATCACTGGTGAAAAAATTGATATTCCCAAAATTAGAAAATCAATATTGAAAGTTATCCTGGTATTTTCTGTCATTGCTATTCTGGCATCTTCCGGAGCATATGGTCTTTATAAAAGTGGCTATTATCACGAGATACTAAATAGTTCTACACATGGCGCTTTTAGAATTCAGATCAAGGTTCCAAGAACAAATAAAGAGATGAAAGACCTTTATGTTAAGGCATATCTGTTTGTTGATGATAATGCCAGTATTCCCGATGTTCCCGTAAGAATCTCTTTTCGGTTGAAAGATAAAACTGATTCTTTCTATATTCTGGAATCAAACAGTGTCTATCAGCTGTCGGGAGATTATCGGATTAAAGTCAAGTATGAAAATGAACTCTTCTGGAATTCCTTTTTTCTAAATCCCATAAGTCTGAATTCTCAATTAAGTGGTGGTGCAAAGATTCAGATTCTCAATTTGGAAGCCGGTCAATCTGTTCCGCAGCCTCTCATTATCCGGACTTCTGTATATGACTATTCGACACATCAGGATATAACAGGGAATACGTCAATTAAAGTAAAAATTAAAAGTAAGTGGTATAGACTGTCAGAGGTTTCCGACTCATTTATATCGGGGAATGTGTATAATTTTCGTTTTGAGAAGGAAAAGTATCACACAAAAGACTTTAATCTTAAAATTGATACGTATCAGAATGTATTAGATCTATCGGCTAATCTGGTTCCAGAAAGTGGAAAAGTTTCTGTTTCATCAACTGATAATGGTATTAGAATGGATATTAATGATTCTTCAACATATATTGATGGTGGGGAATTGAATTCTATTACTGAAATCAGACCATTATCTGTGGAACCTCAGACATTATCTCTTTTCCCCGGAGATTATACTTTAAAATTTTATGGAAAGGGTTCTGAGGATTCTGTTCTGATCTCAGTAGATCAATTAACTCATATGAACATTGTTGTTTCCTATGATAAAGATACAAAAAAACTCATAATTGAGGGTATATAAATATGACAAAAATTAACAAAAACACAATAATGATTTTCCTGGGATTGTTAGGAGGTCTTATCTCCTGGCCACTTCTGGAGCTTGTTCTATGGAAACAGAGTTCTTTTAGTAATTATCTCATTTTTTTTATGACAGCTACACTTATACCGGGATTTTTTATGGGGATGTTTCTCGCCTGCGGAGAAGGCTTGCTAAATAAATCCATAAGCAGAACTATTAAAGGAGCTCTTATTGGTCTATTAGCAGGATCAGCAGGTGGTATTCTGGGTGGTTTTGCCGGTCAGTTGCTACTGAGTTATATTATTCAGATCTTTCCAGACTCAGGATCTGGTGTTTTGGTTCTTGCCAGAACATTTGGCTGGGCTCTTGTGGGTATCTTTGTCGGATTAAGTGAGGGGATAAGATCCTTCTCTTCCAGGAAGTTATTACTGGGAGCTCTGGGTGGATTTATAGGTGGAGCGTTGGGCGGTCTATTTCTGGAAATACTCTCCAGATATTTTAGTAGTAGTTTACCCAGGCTCATGGGACTTCTATTGATGGGTGCAATGATAAGCGTCTTTTATACATTTCTGGATAAAAAGTATTCTTTTGGGATATTAAGAGTTTTAAATGGTAGTCAGGCGGGGAAAAAATATAGAATTAATCAGAAAAGTATGGATCTGGGAAGTGGCAACAGGACCATGATTTTTACGGATTATGAAAATATGAATGATAAAGAGATTGAAATTAAGGTTGATAAAGGTGTTATCACAGTTATCGATGACAGCAATGGAAAGAATCTTTATGTAAATGAAAAAGCAACAGATAAAACACAGCTTAAGTATGGTGATGTTATCAAAGCAGGATCGCTTAAGCTCCTATTGGAGGCAGAATGAAATTAAGAATCTCTTGTATTATTTTCTTTGCAATGTGGGCTTCTTTACTTTATGGGGACAATATTTCTATTTCGGGAATTGATACCTCTGGAATGATTTTTGACGGTAAAATCTCTCTATATCTTAATATTACAGATGAGCAGGGTATGACCAGAAAAGGGATGACACCGCAAGAACTAGACATTCTTGAATCAATAGATAATCAGGATTTTACAGAAAGAGAGATCTCATTCTGGTCTGAAGGGATCAATGAAGATAAAGGAATCAATTTTGAGCTGCTGATAGATAATTCCGGTAGTATGTATGACACTGTTAATGGAGTGCAGACTGACTTATATGAGGAAACCAGAATCTTTTCAGCCATTTCAGCTATTAAAACTCTTATTAATTCCATGCAGGGAAGCAAGGATAAAGCAGGTGTTGCTTTGTTTAATACCTATTACAAAGAATTAGTTGAAATTAGTTCCAATAGAAACCTTGTCGTTGAGTCTATGCAGATGATTGAGGAACCGGGTAAAGACGAATCTTTTACAGAATTAAATGCCGCAGTATATTCTGCTGCTCAGAATTTATCAAATGTAAGAGGGAGGAAAATTATTATCGTACTGTCAGATGGCGAGAATTATCCATATTCAGTTGTAAGAAAAGAAGACAGCCCTCAATTCGGTTCGCTTCTCTACTCTACGGAAGATATGATTAATCAACTCAAATTCAATAGTGCAACTTTGTATGCTGTTAATTTCGGTTTCAGAAGGGATCCTTCTCTTGAGAAAGTGGCTATCGCTACTGGAGGTTATCTCTATGAAGCGGAAACTGAAGAAGATTTGAAAATGATATACAACAACATAAGAGAGAGAGTTCTTAGTGAATATTATTTGGAATTTAATACTGATACTGAGTATTCTGACCGGAAATTTGTGAAGGCTCAAATAAAAGATAATTCACAGCCTTCAGGAACGGTCTATTATTTCAGTGGAAATCTATTTGGAACACCTTCAGCCGGCTTTAACTGGCTCTATTTGCTGGTTATTCCTTTTGTTCTAGTTCTCTTCATAATGTTAGCTATTCAGAAATTGTCTGCTCCAGCAGAAAAAGCTGAACTGGAAGTGACTGATTATTCAGGAGCCACACAGGTTTTTGGACTTAATGAGAGTAAGACCGTAATTGGTAACAGCGATAATGATGATATCACAATTGTGACAGAAAAGACTGTGGAAGATAATAATGCAACAATTATTTTTGATGAGAAAAAATCTGTTTATACCCTTGTTTCTGATAAAGAGGTTCTGGTTAATAACAATCCGGTAAAAACTAGAGTACTTGACCCCGATGATGTTCTTAATATTAATGGGGCAACAATCATTTTTAATGATAAAGAAGAATAATCCATATATGAACAATCTGCATATT
>JAEINM010000376.1 GCA_016342385.1 Spirochaetaceae bacterium
TCATCTGAATCCAGTTCTTCCCAAATGGTTGAATTCTCAATCGCTTTCTTTACTGTATTACCAGCTTCATCAATAGAAATCACCTCATACTGATAAACTCCATCGGGAACCAGGTTTCCATTATTATCAGTTCCATCCCATATGGCGTTATCGATTGTACCATACCAGACAAATTCTCTAACAACATTTCCAGCCGCATCGGTAATCAGACCTTTCCACTCCTTCTCTTCAGAGCCCGATTGATTGAACTGAATAGTGTCTTTATTTCCATCACCATCGGGAGAGAAAATAAGATCTGTCCCCTCTATGGATTCAACTTCAACCTCAGGAGAAACTGTATCAATGATAAAGACTCCGGGATAAGCTTCTGTATAATTCAGATTATCATCCCAGAAAACAATCTCAAAGTTATATGTACCATCAGGAACCATTTCTCCAGAATCGGCTTTTCCGTCCCACCGGAAAGACTGGGGAACAGAAGTTCCTTCTTTTGCGGAGACCAATCGGGAAAAAAGATTTTTCAGCGATTCATTTTCCGGTCTTTCCTCTTTGTTGCGGATCTCTTTGACTGTATTGCCATTATCATCTTTTATGACAAGGAAGTACCCTTTTATATAGCGATCATCTTCAACAGTAATCGGTATAATCAATTCATCCTGTGTCCCGTCAAAATTGGGAGAAATGTACTGCACCTTATCAAAATCAACTTGCAGAATAGGAGGCTCATCATCAAGAACTCCAAAAGGAATTGTCAATCCTCCACCAAATGCCCAGATATCGTCGTAGAGAGGAGCAGCGGCAATATTGACATTCATTTCACTGGATCCCATAATACCGACGCCCTCCTTACTTCTCAGAGGAATCTTCACAGATAATCCGACTGAAGGGATAATAGTCCCCGTTTCTCCGGCAATAGCATCTCTCAGAGCAAGAGAAACGGAAGAATCAATTTTAATAATATCAGCAATTAAAATATCAGTTGCTATATCAATTTTAAGATCGGTAAATGTCGGAGATCTCAGGTCTCCCTGGACAGTCCAGACAAATTTATTCTTGTCTATCAGATCAAACTGTACTCCTGCACCTATAGTAAAATTGCCGGGGATAGCTTTATCGTAAGAGTAACCAGTATCGCCGTAGCCTTTACCCATATTAGCCAAAGTGATTCCCCAACGGAAATTCTTCATAAATCCGAGATTCCCCGGAAGATGTATAAAACCCAGATTGAGACCGGTTCCCCAGTCAAAATCAGAAGCCGCCCCATAGGATTTCCCTGCGGAAAAAGTTATTCCCGAACCAATATATAAATCGGAATATATCTCCTTTGAAAAGGTGAAATTACCCATAAACAGATTACCGAAATCCAGAGTTGAACCGGTAAGACCGTCAGTTCCCAGCCATCGGAGAGACCCGGAGAGTACTCCGAATTTTGTGGGAAAGGATACGGCTGCATTGACAGCGTTTCCGGCTCCGGAAAGATCTCCCAGCCCCTGAAGATGTATATAATTCAGATCCCCTGTAATACGCTGAAAACCAGCTGCAGAAGCGGGATTATACATAGTATTATGAGGGGTATCTATGTCAGTGACATGCACCCCACCGCCTAAATTCTGTATTGAATATAGATTGAATGCCAAATCGCCTGTTGAATGAACCGATTGCGCTGATGCCGCCAGTGCCGATATAATAAATATGACAGTAGCTGTGATTTTTTTCATTGTATAAATCCTCCTTACGGATTTTACATCTTTCTATTAGATATTTATTATAGCGTACAGTTTTGTTATATCCAATATTTTCGGTATTTCGAGGGTTTAATATGAATAAAAAATGGTATTATGATGATGAGTTCTGGATTACATACGGACCGGTTATGTTTGACCGTGAAAGAATAAAATCGGCATCTTATGAAATTGATAATCTCATTATGCTGGCAGAACTGAAACCCGGACAGGCCATACTGGACAGCTGTTGCGGCCAGGGCCGCCATTCAATCATCTTTTCCGACCGGGGGTTTAAAGTCACAGGAGTAGATATAACAGCCCCCTACCTGAAAACAGCCAGAGAAAGAAGTCTTGAAAAAGGACTGGATATTGAATTTGTTAAGGCTGATATACTTGATTTTGTACGGGAAAACACTTTTGATGGTGCGACAAATCTCTATAATTCTCTAGGATATTTTGAAAATCCCGATGATGATCTGGTTTACTTTAAAAATATCTACCGTTCGCTAAAACCGGGAGGTAAATTTATTATTGAATGTAGCGGAAAAGAGGTACTGGCAAAAGATTTTCGCGATTGTTTCTGGTATGAATATGATGATTTCAAGATAATGGTGGAGTATTCTATAAATCTGAACTGGACAGAGCTGGAAACTAGGTGGATTTTCCTAAAAGACGGGAAGGAAACCGACGCGGTCTTTCGCCACAGGATTTTCTCCGCTATGGAACTGGCCGGTTTATTATCGGATGCAGGATTCGGGATGATTGAGTTTTTCGGAGACTATGACGGTTCCCCATATGACCAGAATGCTCAGAGGCTGATTGCGATAGCACGGAAATAATTCTGCCATGAAGCAGACCTTTTGTCTCAGGGAGAATAGATTCGTCATTCTCCTAGCGAGCCAGATATTCATCGGGAGTTATAAGAGAATAATCCTTATGATAAAGACTGAAAACCTCATCTGCTCCGGAGGAATAGAGGACTTTTTTATCTTTTGTCACAAAAACCGCTTCTGAATCATCCATCATATTTATCAGATTTAATCCCTTTTCCACTCCCAGCACAAAGAGAGATGTGGAGAGAGCATCAGCGTCTATCGATTTATCTGAAATGATCGTGACAGAGGCAAGATCATTCTCCACAGGATATCCTGTTACAGGATCTAGGATATGATGATATCTCTTCCCATCTTCATAAAAAAAACGTTCATAGATTCCGGAAGTAACAATAGTTTTATCTTGAACTTCTGCAATCCCAATATGATTCCCTCTGGTATCAAAAGGATCCTGAATGCCAATTTTCCAGGGTTGTAAGTCCGGTTTACTACCCATAACGATAATATTCCCCCCCAGATTGATAATAGCTCTTTCGACACCCTGAATCAGCAGATACTCTTTTACCTTATCTGCAATGTAACCTTTGGCTATTCCACCCAGATCTATCTTCATCCCTTTTTCTAAAAGATAGAGAGTATTTGTACCGGAAAACTCCACTTTTCTGTAATCAGTCAATGCTTTCATTGAATTAATGCTTTCCAGAGAAGGGACTCTTCCGGAAAAGTCCGCACCGATTCCCCATAACTCGACAAGGGGTGCAATTGTCGGATCAAATGCGCCATCGGTCATCCGGGAATAGTATATTGATGTTTCAACAACCTGATAAGTATCTTCGGAAACAGTGACAGCTTCAATACCGGCTTTTCGATTAATCATAGAAAGCTCGCTATTACCCTTCTGCAGACTCATCAGCAAATCTTCTTTTTCAATTATCTCAAATGCTCCCTCAAAGATTTCACGTGATTCGCCATTGTAAAGAGTTAAGATACAGACTGTTCCCATAAGGAAACGATTTTCGGATTTTGCTTCAAACTTCTCTCTGGTGCAGGAATAGAGCAGAATGGGAAGTAGGAGTAGGATAAAAATCTTTTTCATAATGACTTAAGAATCTATCATATATTTAATAAAATAAGGAAGTATATATTTTTTTTCAGTTCCTTAAGTACTCAAATTATGTTAAAATCCAGTTTGGTTAAGCTGTTCTTATTCAAAAAAAAATAAATAAAATTCACTTATAGGAGAATCAGATGAGAATCAGGCAGAAAATGCTTTTCATGGAGTTATCTACAGCCACAGCATTTATAATTACAATTGCCCTGTTTTTCATTCTTCTGGGTAATATTACTGAACTGAAAAATGCTGAGATTCAATCTCAGAAAGTTTTCAATAAACTCAACAGAGTTAACTATAGAGCCGTAATTTCTGTCAATAACAGAACAGCCTTCACTCAATCATATATAAAGTGGAATGAAGCAATCATAGATTTTTCTGTTTATCTTCAGGATTTAAAACAGAGTAAAGGAATAAATCTTTTAGGCCGGGAACTGACTAAAAGAATTGACGCTGTTTCAGAGGAATGGTCTGACATGCGCAGCGAAATAATTGCAGATTTCGATATCAGGATAAAG
>JAEINM010000377.1 GCA_016342385.1 Spirochaetaceae bacterium
TTTTCCCAGTTACCCGATACAGCCCTGTCGACGATTGCCGCCCCATCGTATCCCGTCCAGGTTATATGACCGAGAATTGTACCTTCCCCACCATGTCGATCCATATTCTCGCCATCAAAAGTCATGTCCAGTGTAAATGTTCCATAATAATGTGAGCTATTTTCCCAGTTGCCATTCCAGACAATTGTGTTAGATGATCCCAAATCTGAAGGACATCCCAGAAGAAGGGATAAAAACAAAGATATAAGTAAAACCGATACCAATTTTGTAGCTTTCATGCTGTTCATAGACCTCCAGAAAATTAGTGAATAATTAATCATAAACCTTTTTTACTTTAAAGAGAATATTATTATGAATATGGTTATTAAATAGTGATCCGACACTCTCTGGTATTTATAATACACATAAAACCGTAAACAAGGTTAAGGTGGAAATTCTTTTGTAATATTAATAGGAGTAAATGCCATTACAACTCAGTAGTACTTTTTACAAAATCAATATGAAACAAATCAGATAGATCATCGTCCTTCAATTTGAGCATTCTGGAACTCTTAACCTTTTTTGCTTTATCTATAAGGTTGTCTCTTACTTTAACAATAGCTTTAGAAATAAGATCTGAAGGAGAGACGTTACGTAAAACAAAGAGAAGCTCCGGCTGTGAATCCAGTCTGTTTCCGATCCCATAGATAACAGCAGCCAGATGCTTACATAATCGGGCATGGTCAGGACAGTTACAATAGGGGTGAAACTTTTCTGGAGCAGGAAACAGCCCTCCCTTTTTATCAGTTAAAATAGCTTCCATTTCAAGGGGGAACTGCCCTTTGAGTAGGTTGGAAAGTGAGGAGATCTTCCCTTCAACGTGTTTTGTTATGGTCTTCCAGTTCTTTTGACTAAGTGCATCAATATCTATTTCACATTGGTAAACACTGCTCCCGGAACCCAGGACTTGCGCTTTAATTTTGCCGGGCATTATCTGCAGGTCAATAACACAGCCATGAGTAACATAACTGCGTCCTCGAGAAAGCCTGTTGGAAAAATCGGCATACAATTCAAGATTGCGGTTCCATGACACTCCCCACCAGCTTTTTGCTATTTTTCTGCCTTCTATTGTTACAGGTGCAATTTTTTCTCCTTTTTTAAGTAGAGCGGCAATTTTCCTTTTTGCTTTAGATCTCTTCTCGGCGACAGATTCACTGCGCCCATAGCCGTAATTTCCCCATCCCATTATATTCCCCTTTTTAAGGAGAACAGATCAATCAACTCTTCATCATTCATTTCCGTAATAAAGGAGGATTCTTCAGTACCCTCCAGCACCTCGTTGGAAAGAGCCTTTTTCTCTTCAAGCATCAGAGAGATCTTTTCTTCAATAGTACCTTCAGTTATGAACTTGTGTACCACCACGCTCTTTTTCTGTCCGATCCGAAAAGCTCTGTCCGTGGCCTGATTTTCAACAGCGGGATTCCACCACCGGTCGAAGTGAATAACATGATTTGCCGCAGTCAGGTTCAACCCTGTCCCTCCCGCTTTAATGGATAGTATGAAGAAAGGAACATACTCGTCACTTTGAAACTGATCAACAAGTTTTTTTCTTTTGCCAATAGCTGTAGAACCGTGAAGAACCAATCCTTTCCGCTCAAAAATATCTTCAAGAAAGAGTTCCAGATGTTGAATGATTTCCTTAAATTGAGTAAAAATCAGCACTTTTTCCCGCTTTTCATAGATGATTTCACAAATCTCGCGCAAGCGCTGAAACTTTCCGCTTTCCGTCGGTTTATATGTGGTATTTCCAAGATACTGATCGGGATGATTGCAAATCTGTTTAAACTTGATCAGTGATGATAAAACCAGCCCTTTGCGTTTTATTCCCCCTTCAGAATTTTCTAGAGTTTCTTTCAGAAGATCAACCTGCCGCTGATAAAGAAGATGCTGAGTCCTGCTCAGAACAGAAAATGAATCCAATTCAATTTTATCGGGAAGATCGGAGATAACATTTTTATCAGTTTTCAACCTTCGCAGAATATAGGGACTGATTACCTGCCGAAGTGCACCAAGGTCTTTACTTTTTTTAATAAAATTGGAAAATTCCGTCTTATTACCAAGCAATCCGGGATTGAGAAAGTCGAAAAGAGACCATAAGTCGGACAGTCTGTTTTCAATTGGTGTACCAGTCAGAATAATACGGTTATTACTCTTAAGAGTTTTAACAGCTTTCGTTTGAGCTGTTCCAGCATTTTTTATAGCTTGCGCTTCATCGAGTACAATGTAATTCCATTGGTAATCCTGTATCCACTGATACCTTTTTACGTAGCCGTAAGTTGTAATAATGATATCCTGCAATGAAACTTCTTCGGGAGAGGCATTCTTACCGAGAATCTCTTTCCCCCCCCCGGGATGAGCAATAATAAACTTAATCTTGGGAGCAAACTTTTTAAACTCCGATGCCCAGTTATGTATCAGTGATGCCGGCAAAACGAGAAGACTTGTAGTATAGATCTTTTTCTTTCGGAGACTATTGATAAGTGCCAGTACCTGAATGGTTTTTCCAAGGCCCATATCATCGGCAAGACAGGCCCCGAAACGGAGCGAATCAAGTAATGAAAGCCAGTTTAATCCTGCATGCTGATAAGGGCGCAACTGTGCCTTAAAATCTTTTGTAATTCTGGTTTCCTTTATTATTTCGGGATTCTGCATTTTTTCCAATATGCCTTTTAACCAGTCCCCTATACCTATTTCGACATTATCATCGGATAAAATATTTGAAAAATTGTGTCCCTGCCTGCTCATAAGCATTCTCAGGGCATCACTGAGAGCTATATTCTCATCAATTAGTAAATCTGTTGCTTTTTTCCAGTTTTCAAGACTTTGAGAGAGCTTATCTCGATCGACGACAACCCATTTCCCCTTAATCTGAGCCAAACCCTCCGATTGCCTGAGTATCTCTTCCGCTTCAGATGGTGTCAGCTCGACATCTCCGATTTTAATTTTAGCCTGGAAGTCTACCAGAGAATCCAATCCCAGGAAAGAAGCCTTCTTTTTATCACCGAAAGATATGGACAGTGAGGCGGATTTTCTAACGCTGCGCCACCAGTCGGGGATTCGGCAGAGTATGCCCGCTTTTTCATAGAGTGGGATCTCTTTGAGAAATTGAAAGGACTCATCGGGAGAGAAATTGAGAGGATAAAAAAGTTCCCCCGAATCGAGAAGTCTTTTCAGAAATTCACTATCTCCGGTCGCAGTGGATACAGTGGATAATAATTCCAGCAATTTGTCCTGATCATTTTCAAACTCAGAGAGAGCGTATTGAAGAGGGCGGTGTTGCGCCATATTTTTTTTATTAAGACCAACAGAATAGGTGGCCATAAAGGCGAAGGGTGAGTCTCCCTTTTTCTGTTCGACCAGATGAAAATATATTCTCCCGACAAGATGTTCATCTAGTGAATACTTCAAAAAGTAACTCTCAACTGAACCTTCATAATTCTGAATTTCTCCACAGTAAAAGTCATTCAACCTGTTCCAGTGATATTCAAGAGAATCTGTACTTAAGTATTCAAATCCCATAAAATATGGGGCTTTATCGCAGAACTCCTTTAGCTCAGATGGTTCAACACGTACCATCTGTTTTTCCCTCAGAACTTCCAGAGATTCACTCATCCGGAGCGTTTCTTTATAATGCCGTGCAAAAGATTTCCAGAACTCCAGATTCACTGACAATGTAGTTTCGTCAGGAACAAAGGCCAGTCGGAAAAGAGCCTGATAGGGAGAAACAGAAAAATCAGACTGAATTCTCTCATGAATACCGGCAAGCGAAGGCTTTATCTCTTTTTTACTGACTATCCATTCAATTTCCAAATGATTGTTCTGAAGGAGAACAATCTCAGGATTTTTATTTCCCATATTAAGCAGATTATATTTTGAAATACTTATTTGGGCAAGACAATGAAATCAGTCGACTTCATATTGTTCTTCTGAAAGAAGTGGAAGATTGAACTTTATCTTTGTACTTAAAAGGATTTATATGAGGAAGGGAAACTCGAAGATAGACTCGAAATTATCAGAAGAATTGTAGAGAATCTATAAAGGCATTCTTAAAATTTAACTTTCTACCTGAATCCGTATAAAACTTCAAAGATTTGATCAAAAAATTGAATTGGGGACTTCAGAAGAAAATAGCTGCTGTT
>JAEINM010000378.1 GCA_016342385.1 Spirochaetaceae bacterium
GATTTTTGTTGCTTTCTCAGCTGAATTACGAGCCTGAACCAGCTTGTTTTCGTTTGCTTTTCTATCTGTTACATCATCGATAATAACAAAGACGTAATTATTGTCGCTATCTCTGATCAGAGACAATTCCAGTTTCCACCAGCATAGAGTTCCATCGTCATTTTTGAATCTGGTTGTAATTCTAGTGGAACTAAATCCCGAATTAAAAAAATTGGTCAGTGCGAAAATCCAGTCATCAATATCTTCCGAGGGCATAAAGTCTGTGAAATAACAGCTCTTCATTTCTTCTACTGAATACTGAACAAGATTGCGGAAACAGTGATTGTATTCAATAATTTTCCCCTCTTTATCGATAAAGACCATTCCCATGGGAGACTTTTCGAACATTTTAGCATACAAATCCATTTACAATCCTGTCATTAAAACATTGCGTTTAGTATTTCTTTTGTTTTTATTATTAATCCGTCGGGTTTCAGGGGTTTAACCATATAACTTTTAATTCCGAAATTCATCGCTTTCATAACACTCTCTTTTCTGGTAAGCGCAGATAAAACAATAACCGGCGTTACAATGCTGTTTTCTTTTATATACTTCAAAACGGCAAATCCATTTACATCGGGCATCATAAGGTCTAGAAAAATAAGATCATATACGTCATTCTTCAGACCTTTTATAAATTTCCGACCGTTATCAAATGTATAGACAGGCCAATCAAAATTTGTAAATGTTTTTCTGATTAGAGCCTGTACAATAATATCATCATCCACTGCGGCAATGCGGTATTTTCTGGATGAGGAATCAATCTGAGAGCCAAGGTTGCTCTCGTCCTGAAAATTCAGATGTACTGTCGATTTTACACTGTCGTCAACAGATGATGTCAGCAGAGATCTGTGCACATTATCCTGCTCTGCCGTCATAGATTCCAGTCCTTTTTTCCCCAGTAGACCATCTATGGCTTTCTCAAGAGATTTTACAACGTCAACGTCTCTGAAATAGAGATTTTCCGAAATAGCGTCCTTGATTTTAGGAGACACAGTCAGAATTTTGATATATTCATGATTCTGGACAATATCAGAAACACTCTGCAGAAGTGCTTCGAGCTTACTCCGGTCTTCATCCCGGTAGGCTATGTCGGTCATCATGATCAGAATGCGGGGAGAACTAATTTTGTGAAGCTTGAGAAGCTCTGCTATTTTATATTTAAGAAGGCTGATTTTCTCCCTGTTGAATCCTTTCGCTATTTCAATAAATAGAATCCTGTCATTCAGATGAGCATCGAGCAGACAGGGGGTCTCATCAACCGCAATTTTAACCTCAAGAACTTCCGAAACGGTTTCCAGAAGCAGGTCTATTTTAATCGGTTTAGAGAGAAACTTTTTTACATGATAATTAGCCACTCTAAGAACTTTTTCCCGATTAATATCATTACAGGCAATAATAACTGGAATTGATCTCGTATTTGGATTAATTTTTTTAGCTTTTAACAGATCCAGAGCACTTTTTCTCGATAAATAATATTCCATTATGATGAGATCAGGAAGCTGATTTCTCATTTTTGTCAAACCATCGAGACCGTTTATTCCCTCGACGACTTCAAAGCCATATTCTTCGAGTTGTTTTTTCATAAATGATCTAAATAAAGAAGAATCATCAATCACTAATATTTTTTTCATGTTAACTCACATCGGGTTTTTGATAACCCGGGTCTCTTTATATTCAAATAGATCTGACATCTTGCGGATTTCAGAACGTCCAGTGCTTCATGAAAACTAAGAGATCCGGTTCTTATAAAAAGATTATCTTCTACAAGTTCATTCCCATCTAAAAAATGCATTATAGGATTATTTATCGCTCCATGAATTTCCTTCATTGTATAACCGGAATCCAACATCATTTTTGCAAAAGAGAGATTTTCAACAGACAAATGCTTTCCATCAGCAGTATACAGATACCCCAGACCATCGAGAATCTGTCCGAAAGGCCCTTTGGAATAGTGAAAATACCGACTCGGCGGTTTTTCTTTATCCATCACTTTTTTCTCAATTAGAGCCTTTTCCATTTCCCTTATCATCTCCTGAAAAGTTATTCTATCTAGTGATGTCCGTAAAATCATTACTGCAATGTCCGTAGAATAGTTATTTTTATGAAGCAATGCGGGAATATCATAATTTATTATATACATATTTTTATATTTTTTAATACTCTGATCGTTTATCTGTATCATTTCCTGCGGGGGAACCCATATAGTGAAAAGCTCTTCCGGATTCATACCCAAATATTCAAGAGCCTCAAAAGCTCCCAGAATTAAAGCCTGATCAAAATTCTCCTGAAAATGAGTTTCAAACCTCTCTTTCATAAAGGGTGTAAACAGACTTTTACCCCGACAGGCAAAACGGTAATTCACAGAATAATGATCCTCAATTACATGGTTCTGAATTATAAAATCCCCCGGTAGATTGGCCAGGTAAACTAGTTCCGCATTTTCTCGGTATTCTGCTTTATTTCTCAAGACTTTCATTAAAATGCTTTCCACCTGTACACCATTGGATTCAGGACGGAGATATAAAAAAATGTCTTCCACAAGCCCTGAAGGATCCGGTCCGGAATAAGGTAGTATTATAGTTGGTTTTCTCAAATCACCTGTCCTGCTTTAATATCCTTCAATTATAGTAGAAAACTTCGATTGCATCTCTTTTTTATTCGGGACATAATCATATTGATGGAAGATTTTCTCACTTTTTCAGGACCAGTAAAACTTCTCATAGTCGAACAGGCTCTTATTGAGGGCAAAAGCAAATCTCCCAAAGAGGGACAGAGGAAGATATTAACCAGACTTATCTTTAATGAAAATCAGCAGATTTCCTCAGAATTAAAAGAATCATCAACCGTAGAATATGAATATAACAAGAATAACCAGCTGGTTTTGATAACAGAAAAAGAAAAGACCGGCTCTCTGATAGAACAGACAAGATTTGACTACGAAGGAACTCTTCTTATTAAAAAAGAGAAGATTTCATCGGATGATTCGCTCAGAGAATGCCGGGAATACAAATACAATAGCAATGAACAACTTATTCTGGAAAAATGCGGTTCCCGCCATATAAAATATGAGTACAAAAATAACCGGATTGAGAAAGAATACCGCTACTTCGGGAAAGAACCGGAATTAGCCCTTATCTATTCCTATGATAACCATGGGAACATTATAGAAATTAAAACAGTAAACAGCACCGGCTCTCTGATCCGTCTGGAAAAATTCACCTGGCAAGAGGGATTACTGACCGGACAATTCTGTCTGAATGAAAACAGAGTCATATTAAAAGATGATATTTATGAATACAGCTGTTTTCACGATGGCAACTGGTTGAAAAGAATCAGATACACCCTGAAAAATGTGAACAGAAGAGACCCTGTTGATGTCATTTATCGCTCAATTGCCTACTCTGACCATTTCCCCGAAGTCCGACCGGTTCACACGAGTAATTCAGAAATTCTGAAAGAGGAAAAACAAGCCCTGTCCTTCAGTGACGGAAGTTCATACAGAGGAGATCTGACTGATGGCAAAATGAACGGCCGCGGTTTTATCCAGTGGCCCGACGGCAGTTCCTATAAAGGTGAATTTAAAGAGGGAAAAATGGATGGTAAGGGCATTCTGACCTGGGCGAACGGTGATATTTTCAGCGGGACTTTTGTCCGGGGGAAAATGGAAGGAGTCGGCAGACTCCGCTGGAAACAAGGCAAAACTTTTTACGGTCTTTTTGAAGATAACCGCCGAACCAACCAGGGGATTATTGAGGAGGACTGATAAAAAGGGCGACACAAAGTGTCGGGGTCCCTTTTTAGTCAGCAGCGGCAGAGAATTTATTCACGAAAGCGATGAGGAGGACGAATGACCCGAGATGAAACGAGGACATATCTTTTATCCCGGAAGGGCGCCTGGGAGGATTATCCCTTTGACAATGTTACCCCTGTTTACAAAGTGGGTAAAAAGATGTTTGCTCTGATACGGACAGAGAGCCCACCCCTGCAGATCAACTTAAAATGCGATCCCGAACTGGCACGGGACCTAAGGGATGTCTATGAAGACATTACCCCGGGCTACCATATGAATAAAAAGCACTGGAATACAATTAACTGCCAGGGGAATCTTCCCGATTCAGAGATT
>JAEINM010000379.1 GCA_016342385.1 Spirochaetaceae bacterium
CATATAGGGTTTTAAACGTTTTTCAAAAAATAATCGCATTTTTATATTATCAATATCAAAAGCAAATAAACCATAGGTAATTTTGTGCTTATATTGGAGTTTAATAGCTTCCGCCAGCATAACAATAGCTTTTCCACTATCCTGATATTTTTCGCAAATGTATAATTTAGGATAATTAATAGTATTTTCTGAGTAATAAGTAACAATCATCCAGCCTATTATTTTGTCTTTAAATTTTAAACCCAGACTTATTTTTTCTGCCATAATGCTCTCTGATAAAAAAGGATTAAAATTTTTAGGATACCAGCCTTTTTTTTCCTCAAGACTTAATACCTCTTCTTTTTCCGAAGGAGTAATATTACTCCATAAAAATAAAGAGTAGTCAGGTGGCAATTGATATTTTGTAATCCATGGTGCTTTCATCAGCTTTGCGCATTCAATCCGGCAAACTACCATTCGTGGTACAGGGTTCAGCCAGCCTGATTTCTTTAATATTTTTTCAAAATAGGGATAGTTTGAGTTATTTTGAAAATATGTAATTTGAATCTTATTAAATCCCCTTTGTTTAAGTGTTGAAACCATAGATTTCAGCATATTAGTAGCAACACCTTTTTGGCGATATCCTTCGTCTACATTTGCTGATAGGATACTAGCCGTTTTATTGTCATTATCAAGTTTACACAACATTAACCCGATGGGTTTATCCATTTCATTGGCACCAAGAAAGAGATATGAGTTACTTTTTTCATTCACTATTATTGGTAATCCTGATTTATATGATGTGAAATGGAGATAACTTGTGATTTTTTCTGATGTCAAAACTTCATAGCTGATCATTATAATACCCTTGTGTTTTTCATGTGCTCCATGTTTGAAAATTTTGAAAATAAACTTTTAATTTACTCTGATCAATGGGATCATTTTTCTTCAGTGTTTTTATCTGTAAATAAATTTCTTCAATTTTCAAATAATCACAATCTTTAGAAAGCTCACAATTCTTACAGTCCCAGCAGTTAGACTTTAAAAAAAAGTGGTTAAATATTTTTGAATTATCTTTAAATCGGATTATAATTTCTTTCAGGATCTTATGGGGATACACTTTTGAAAAACAGCCGATAATTTCCTTATCTATTTTATTATCCATTCGGGCACTGAGATAATCCCGTAAACAACGCAAATAAGTAACATCTTCTGGTTCAGTTGTTTTGCTGTAAATTAATATATTGAGCATAATTTGAATATATTTTATCGCCTCAGTCAATTTATCTAACTTAATATAAATAAGTACGAGCAGAAAAGTCAGCGACTCACTACCAAATCGGAATTTATCTTTCAGGGGCAATCCAAATAAATAGGGAATAGAATTTTCATTATAATAATTTTTTTTATATTGAATATATACAGCCAGCAATGACAGTTCTTCATTTGATGCAGAATGAATGTTTCTCATGATTTTTCTAACTTTATCATGGCTTCTTTTCTCTTTCATACGGAACAGAGAATAGGCATAGATTTCACTAAAACCCGGGATAACAATCTGAAAAGAAGGAAAATCTAGAATCGAATTGTCCCGGATCAGAACATTGTACCCCGATTCTATTAATGGATTTAATAATCGCGCTACCAGATTTTGATTATTTATATTTTCTATAGCAGGAAAAGGTTGAAAAGAATAACTAAAATCCCCGCCAAAAAATTCAGTAGGGTAAGAACCAACACCCACCTTTACAATATTCTGTAAATTGAGCTCACTGTCAGCAACAGTATTCATAATTGTTATTTCATTGACAAGGGAAGCATATTTTAAATGAGTTCCCTGGAACATTTCAGTTAAAGAACGTTCAAGAGCAATTGCGAAGGATGGATGGGCGCCAAATTTACACGATATGTTTGTGTATTCCTGTTAATTAATATGACAGCAACAACAGGATAGTCGATGCCCAGGGAGCAATCTTTTATAATGACTTTATAGGCCCCTTTATTATGAATATCTTCAATCATTTTCCAGAGATCAGGAAATGTTTTTAAGTATTCCTCAGGGATATCTGGAGGTGTGATTTTATGAGTAATTAAATAAAAGTTGACATAACGCTCATAAATTTCTGATAGTCCCTGAACAAGAGCCTCATCAATAGTATTCCCGGTGCAGGTTCCATTAGTTCCATAAGTTGAACGAAGCATGGAATAAGGTATAACTTCTGTTTTTTCTTTTGTGATATTATAAAAAGGCAATCCGATGAAATCCTGTTTCCCGTCATACCCCTGCGGTTTTAAAAAGGCCCATTCATCTACGGCCTCGAGAATGAGCTGATTTTTATCATTTGATTCTTTAGGATTTAAAAAAGCGAAATTCCTTCTGTCAGCTTCTTTGCTTTTGATGATTTTATCTGTGAGAATGTTTAAATAGGAAGGATTATTTTTTACTATATCAGATGCAGTTAAATATTCCTCATCGGGTGCATAATAAAATCCCGATTTCTTTCCCGCATCAGGAGCATAATCTCCTATATACATTAAGTCATTGGCAATTCTCTCATAGAGTTCCCCATAGCCACTGGCTCTAGCAAAATCAGAAGTGGCGCCTTTACCGTTTTGTCCTAAAGTTGTTTTTTCAATCTGTACTCTCAGTGAATAACAACTGTTAACTCCTGAATCAATCCAGTCCTCAACAACAGAGATATTTAGAGAGGTAAAAATATCTTTGAGTTTATTGACTGTTTCAATGGGATCCCGGTCTTTGAATTTTGTTTGTAAATCCATATTATTTAACTGAATGGCTTCCTGCAAAAAACTTCTCCTATAGAAAAGGTTCAAATATATTTTGATTATCCATCTGATCAATACTGTTTTCAGAATGTACTGCTTTGAGTTTTAGGTGAACATCACTTACAATTTCATTGAGACAGTTGTTCTTAGCCTGGCAGTTACTACAATCCCAGCAATTCGTCTTCTCATAAAAATGATTGAAAACTTTTTGACGATCCTGCATTTTTTCCACAGTAGAATTGAATACATCTTCAGGATAGAATTTCTTCAGTATAGAGAATTCATCTCTATTTTCTGCCTTCATAGCAATAAAATCTCTCATGCACTTGATATGAGTTATTAATGTCAAATCCGGTATTTCAGTAAAAGTTAGTTTTTTTATAATAATGTTCATTTCAGAAATTGATTCAGAAAACTTCCCTAATTTATATAAGGTTAAAGCCAGTAAAAAGCGGAATGATTCTATGCCTCCAAAAAAATTCTCTTTTAATGGTAGACGATAAATAAAGGACAAGGAGTTCTCGAGAACAGAATTGAGTTTATAGCGGATAAATAACACCAGTGTTGTTAAATCTTCTTCATCGGCATCATGAAGATTTCTCATTACTTCTTCAATTCGGAATTTTGTAGCTCGTTCTTTCATGGTGAGTAGATCATATTCGTAAATTTCACTACATCCCGGTGCGATCAAATGAAAGCTGGGAAAACCGAGATAGGACACGTCTCTGATATAGAGGTTAAATCCTTCAAGGGTCAGTAAATTAAATAACTCTTTTACCAATGTCTTATTGTCCTTCCCTTCAATATCCGGAAAGGGTTTGAATTCATAAGAAAATGATTCTGAAAAAAACTCAAAGGGATAGAAGCCGGTTGCGGTTTTTACAATATTCTGAAGATTAATCGGATCATATAAACCTGTGGGACCATAAAAGAATGAGTTTGCTGTTGCAGCCTGCTTTAATGTAAATCCTTGAAACATTTCTGTAAGGGAACGCTCCAGGGCAATCTTTAATGAGGGATGGGCTCCGAATTTAACACGATATGTCTGGTTATCAAGATCGCTTAAAATGATACAGATAACAGGGAAACCCCTTCCAAGAGAACAATCTTTTACAATTACACGGTAATTTCCCATAGATTCAATTTCAGTAATCATCCTGTATAAATAGGGATATTCCTTTATAAAATCCATAGGGACGGTCGGTGGTGTTATTTTCTCCTTAATGATCTTTATATTCACATATCGTTCAAAAATCTCAGAGATCCCCTGAACAAGTGCTTCATAGGGTGTATTTCCTGCACAAATACCATTACTACCATAAGTAGAGCGTAATATGGGGTAGGGAATGTCATGTAGCTGATTCTTTTTTACATCATAATAG
>JAEINM010000380.1 GCA_016342385.1 Spirochaetaceae bacterium
TGACAATCGATTCATTTACCGAAGATTCTGTCTGTATTTCCATTGTCGGCCGGGGATCGGGAGGGAAGGATTCTCTGAAAAAAGGCGAGCTGGTCAGAGTTCGGGCTTTCAGGGAGTCTGTCGGTCTGCTAATGGCTCCTCAGACCGGTTCTATGGACAGGCGGATCGGAGAAAGTATTGATGCGGAAATACATGTTGAGTTTTTACGGGACGGGAAAGCCCTCTACGAAGGAAAAACACTGAACAGCGGTTTGGAAATAGTCGGTGACAGGAATGAACTTTAGTTGATATTGATGACGGTTTTTCCGATTTTTATGACATCTCCCCGACGGAGTCTTTTCTGCTCGTCGGGTCGTAGAGGATTATTATTCACATAGGTGGCATTTGTGCTTCCCAGGTCTTTAATATAGGCTATATCGGAAATGAATTCGATGAGGGCGTGTTTTCTTGATATGAGAGGATCGTCAATTCGGAAGTTGCAGCTTCTATCTCTGCCGATAATAATATTTTTATTTATCATAAGCTGGCTTTTGTCCGAGTGAAGTCTTAATCCTTTTTCTTTTTTTAGCGCTTTGCCCTTATCGCTTCTTTTGTAAACAGTTTCTTCCATATATTTATTATGCCCCCGATTTAAGACATTGTCGAATCTGTTTACATTTTCTGTTATGATAGTCTTATGCAATGGGGGAACTGTGGCTAAAATACCTGATAAAGTCGGAAAATATAAAATCCTGTCTCTTATAGGAAAAGGGGGCATGGGTTTAATCTATGCTGCCGAGCATCCGACACTTAAAAGAAAAGTGATTTTAAAAAAATTGACAATCCGGGACAAAGAGTACCGCGAGAGATTCCGCCTGGAAGCTGATGTTATGATGGATCTGAGAAGTGATTACATAGTCGATATGTATGATCATTTCCGCGAAGGCAGTTCCTGGTACATTGTTATGGAGTTCATAGAGGGCATGACTCTTGACGAGCTGATACAGAAAACAGGTCCCCTGGATTATGACCTTTTTGTATATACTATGAGTTGTGTAGCGAAAGCCATAGATTATATACACCAGAGAGGTATTGTCCACCGTGATATTAAACCTTCGAATATTTATATTTCCCGTACGGGAGATGTCAAGCTGGGAGATTTCGGTATTGCCTCCTCATCTTCCAGAAGTGTCAAAATTACCGATTCCGGTTCGGCCATGGGGACTCCTTCATATATGGCACCGGAACAGTTTGACGATAGTTCTTCTGTTACGGCTCGTGCGGATATATTCTCATTCGCTGTGACTCTATACGAAGCTTTTACAGGGTCTAAGCCCTTTGAGGCAGGGAATTATACTGAACTGAAGCAGATGGTCTGCCGGGGGAAATATCGCCGACTTTCCTCTTATAAGCTGAAAATTCCCCATTATCTTCCCTGGATGATCAGAAGGGCTCTCTTTGTCAGACCTGCTTTCCGGCAAAAGAGTATGAAATCTATAGAGAACAGATTTCACCGGGAAATGAGAAAAATCAATCTGATAAAAGTCAAAGAGAAACTCTCGGTCCAAATAGGCCCGGATAAAAACAAAGGGAAACTGACTGAAATTATAGAAAAACCGGAACCTTATAAAAAGGTATACCCTCTAAAGACATTAATCATCCTGTCTTCAGTGATCATAATCAGTCTCTTTCTCTTTAAAGGGGGAATCCCGAGAATCATCTTTCCCGGTTTCTATGGAGGACTGAAGATGTTTATGATTCCCGCAACTAAAGATGGAGAGTATCGTATTTATTCCGAGAGCTCCTCTATTCTGAAGGAAGTAAAGGGGGGACATTTTTCAGGAAAAGGGACGGCCGGACTTTATCTCAGAGAGGGGAGTTACAGGATCAGGATAAGCAGCGGATCCCATGTCAGCTGGAGATCAGTCTATATTTCACCCTTTAGTGAAACAGAGGGAGAGAATAGAGAGATTCCTATTTTATCATCACCAATAGAACAGTTTCCCCTTAATCTCCATTTTACTATAAGCGACCGCTTTTCCGGTGAAAACATTGCAGAGGGGACCTCCGTATCGATCAAATTATCTGATAGCTGGGAACCCCTCGGGAATTCTCTTCTTCAATCCCTGAAGACCGGAATGTCTTTTGATCTAAAATTCAATCATGATGAATATGGTGAGAGTCTCTATCCCGTAAAAACGGCTTTTTATGAGACATCGGTCCATATGGATATTCTCTTAAGTCCAAAAGCCGCTGTCCTGAATATCCATCCCTACGGGAGTGGGACGTTGAAAATCAATGATTTGCAGAAGTATTATTCCCTGGAGACGTTGAAGTTTGAAAAGATAGAACAGAATGCTCCCGAGATGGTAAGTCTGAAACTTCTACCCGGGAAATATCTGGTTTCTCTGGAAAGAGAGTCAGATAATCTGGAAAAAATATTCGTCCTCGAGAGTGGAAAAGAGGTCAATTTTTTTCAAAAGAATGAAAGAAAATGAAGAAAAAATTGTATTGAGAAAAAATAAACATTAGTATAAATATATGGATACGACTAGAAAAATCCTGATTATTGATGATGATTCAATCGTCAGGGAAAGTATAGCAGACTTTTTTGAAGACAGTGGATATGAGGTCCTCCAGTGCACAAACGGGAAGGATGGAATAGACACTATTCGGAAAGAGGATCCAACAGTCATTTTATGCGACCTTCATATGCCGGGAATTTCCGGTTTGGAAGTGATCGATATTGTTAAAAAAGAGTATCCTGAAATGCCTTTAATTGTCGTTTCGGGAAATGGAGTGATTAAAGATGCCATAGAGGCTGTATCCAGAGGGGCCTGGAATTATGTCATGAAACCCATTTATGACCTGGCTGAGCTGGAACTATCTGTCAATATGGTTATTGAGAAAGCCGATCTTGTCCGCAATAACAGACTTTACAAAGAGGGGCTGGAAATTGAGGTGGAGAAGAGAACCAAAGAGCTCTTTGACCTTAATACGGATCTTGAAAAACGGGTTAAAGAAAGAACGGCTGAATTGGAATCTTCTATAAAAGTCATAAAAGAGGCTCAGGCGAAACTGGTTCAATCGGAAAAAATGGCTGCTCTCGGGGGACTGGTTGCCGGAGTAGCTCATGAGATAAATACTCCTGTCGGTGTCGGCATTACAGCCGCGTCTCATATGGAAACAGCGACAAAGGATTTTGAGAAATTATTTGTTTCGCAGCAGATGAAAAAATCTGATCTTCAGAATTTTCTTATAACAACCAAAGAGGCTTCAAGAATCCTTTTGACCAATCTGACCCGTGCCGCCCAGTTGATTCAGGGCTTTAAGCAAGTCTCTGTTGATCAGAATACCGGTAGTCGCCGTGTCTTTGACTTTAAGGAATACATCGATAAAATTCTTATGAGTCTTCATCCCAAAATTAAAATGACAAAGCACCAGATAATAGTCAATTGTCCCGATAAGCTTATGATCGATACATTTCCCGGTGCCATCTCCCAGATACTGACGAATTTAATTATGAACAGTCTGACTCACGGCTTCAGTGAAAACGATGAGGGAACAATTACCATTACAACCGAAGAAAAACCTGAGTTTCTGGAAGTGATGTATCACGATGACGGAACAGGAATAGATGAAGAGAATATCAGCCATGTTTTTGATCCCTTCTTTACAACTAAAAGGACCAGTGGCGGAACAGGTCTGGGAATGAATATCGTCTACAATCTGGTGACTCAGAAGCTAGGTGGTCAAATCCGCTGCGAGAGTCTTGAGGGAGAGGGAACCCGTTTCTTTTTCACTGTAAAAAAATAATCCTTACAATTTCAGGAAAGCAGTTTTCCCTTCAGCATTGAAGCCAGGGAATCACTAGAAGAGGAGGATCCCCAGCTATAGACCTCATCTCCATAAATAATCTTCCTCACATTCTGTACAGTCATAAGTGAATTGCAGATTATCACTTCATCGGCCTCTCTTATCTGACTGATTTCTATTCCCTCTGTAAGCGCTTCTATAGAGAGTCCCTGTATTTTCTCCGCTTCAAAAAGCACTTGATCCTGCATAATTCCCTGCAGGTAGTTGTTGCATCTATCTACATAGAAGAGCGTCGAGTCTTCCATATAGAGAACATTGGTGTAGGAACCCTCCAGTAT
>JAEINM010000381.1 GCA_016342385.1 Spirochaetaceae bacterium
TTTAATACTCTTTTCTCTTGTATTCTATTCTGGTTGTTCTCTCTGGCCTCTCGATCCGGTTAACTCAGGGGAATCGAATTTCGAATTACTCTGGAAAGAATACAAATTATGCTATGCCCTTTTCGAGGAGAAAGGGGTTGACTGGGATCAGGTTTATAGAGACTACAGACCACTGGTGACATCAGAGACAAGCGAAGTGGAACTGTTTGCTATTTTTAAAAATATCTTATCTCTTCTCAATGATACGCATATACAGTTATCTTCTCCTTTCGATTTTTATAAATCGGGAAAAGGATACTTAATTGAAAATACTTTTTCTCTTAATAATGTGAAAAATAATTATCTCACAAGCTGGAAAAATGATTCTTCCGATTATTTTACCTATGGGTATCTGGCCCCCGATGTCGGTTATATTCACATAAGAACGATGATGAGCGGAGAAACAGGAATTGATACTCATGAGCAATGGGTGGAAGAGATCAATCCTATTTTACGGGGATTTAGTGAGACAAGAGGACTTATTGTCGATGTGCGCAATAATGGAGGCGGACTTATTGCCAATTCCATGTATATCGCTTCAAGATTCTGTGACACAAAACGCGTATTTAGCCGGAGTATGACAAAAAACGGACCGGAACCAGATGATTTTTCCGATGTAGTTGAAAACACGATTGAACCAGCTGCGGAGATTTATTCAAAACCGGTCATTTTGCTGACAGATAATAAAACAGCCAGTGCCGCAGAGGATTTTACCATGGCAATGAATTCCATTGCCTCTGTGACTCAGGTCGGGGCACCGACTCTGGGTATTTTGTCTCTCTCCTTAAAACGGGAACTTCCCAACGGCTGGACCTACACCGTATCAGTCCAGAAAGTCCTTGATATTAATGGTGGCTCACCAGAAGGAGTGGGGATTTATCCTGAGGCTTCAAATCTTATATTTAATACTCTGGCGGAAAAGAATGCCGGAATTGACAGGCAGCTGGAGGAGGCTATGGGGAGATTGTAATCAATGGGATTTCATCGTTTCATTCTGCTCCCGTTGATCCTTGATACCAATGCTCCCCGATGACATACCAGTCATTCGGGAGCATTGAAGGGTAGAACTATATTCTGGGTATAACTTCCTTTTCTATAATATGGCCATCGGTAATTTTTATGCTTTTCCGGGCGGCTTTTATATGGGAAGCATCGTGAGTTACCATGAGTATAGTATGGCCCGCTTTATTCAAGTCGTCAAAGAGACTCAGGATATCATTTCTGGTCTCTGTATCGAGGTTTCCCGTCGGTTCATCAGCAAGGATAATTCCCGGTTCATTCACGAGAGCTCTGGCAATAGCGGCTCTCTGCTGCTGACCACCTGACAATTGTGAAGGCAGATGAGCGGCCCGGTCTGTCAGTCCCACTCTTGACAGTGCCAGATGAGCCATCTCTCTCTTCTCTTTACTGCTGATTCTCACGGGTGCCATAGGAAGCAGGACATTCTCCAATGTGCTTAAATAGGGAAGCAGATTGAATGCCTGGAATACAAACCCGATATAATTACTGCGGAATCCCGCCAGGCCGTCATTATTCAATTCCTCATAGAGAGAAATTTCATCTACTATGACTTTGCCGGACGAGGGATGCTGTAGACCGGCCATTATAGTGAGTAAAGTGGATTTTCCGCTTCCCGATGGGCCGTGTATGGCTACATAATCACCTTTTTCTATGGAAAAACCTACACTTTCCAGGGCTCTGACCTGAGCTTCTCCTTTTCCGAATATTTTAGAAATATTTAATAATTGTAAATACATGAAATTCTCCTAAAGACTGTTAATGGTTTTCACAGGGTCGATATTTGATGCTGAAATAGCAGGCCACCAGCTGGCACCAAGGCCAAGCATGATTATTGAAACGGCTCCGGTGAATGCGAACCATATATTGACCCTGAAATTTTCAGTGCTCAGATCAACCAGGGATGGTAGAATCAGATTCACAGTCAGGTAGGTACAGAGGATTCCTAGAAATCCCGAAGCGAGACTGATTAAAAATGATTCGGTAAGGATAATCTGCATTATGTTGGACTTTGTAAAACCTATGGCACGGAATATGCCTATTTCCTGTTTTCTATCGCTGATAGAACCGGTCACAGTGGAGAAAATTAGCAATCCGCAAAGAATTACCAGCATGGTCCCTATGGTTATGGATACTTTTTTTACCTGATCCACGACCTGCATCTTCTGCTCCATAACCTGTCTAATTGCCTTAACATCTGAATTGGGCATCACTTGTGAAATCTGAAAAACCAGGTCATCAATGGGACAATCGACACATAAGGCTGAAACCTCTACAAGAGAGATCTTCCCCGGTTTACCCAGTATCGTCTGTACTGTTTCTATGGGAGCCATGATGGCATTGTCATCCTGACTTCCTGTGGATGCCAGAATACTGGTGACTTTCAGTACAGTTCCTTTGATTGTAAATGTATCACCAATGGAAAGTTTCATTACTTCCGCAGCTGCTGCACCTATGAGTACTTCATTATCACCTTCCGGGAATGTTCCCTTTAGATTCCACCAGCTTTTAATTTTCTTTTCCTCTTCCAGCTCTATTCCCACGAGCAAGGCGGTGTTCCTTATGCCATTGAAGGAGACTTCTCCTGCACCGATCAGTTTTGGTGAAATAGCTCGGATATTTTCATTATTCTCAATGCTTTTAATTTTACCAATTTGTGAGTATTCAATCTCTTCGAGACTGGTTACAATCCCGCTGATGTTTACACCACCGTAAGAGAGAACCAGGCTGTCTGATTTGGGAGTTATGACGATGTTGGCTCCAAACTCATCAAACTGATTTTCTATGTCCAGTCTTTGACTTTCAACATAGGAATAAAGTGTTAAAACAGTTGTCAGACTTATGACCATGGCAATAAGCAGGAATACTTTTTTCCCCTTCTGTCTAAAGAGGCTCTTTAATGAGATATTTGATAAATTCATATTTCTTTTTTCCTTTTAGAAAAATCTCAGACCGGATTCAATATGTGAAACATTAAATACGAGTTTGTCCTGGATAATTTTTCTCTCAAGAGGAGCAGGGTTACATCCTCCCTGTTCTACATTAATCCGCACATATTGCATACCATAAGGTCCCCTTCCTGACGGTAACCTTTTTTGGCACTGAAACAGACATCGCATGCGTCGAAAGCCGCCCGTAAGACATTGTCAGAGGATTTTATTACAAAAAAGTTAACTTTTTTTCCGGAAGTTTCATAAGTGAAATATTTTACCTGATCATCATCGAATAATGATGTATCTAAAGAAATCTCACCATCTACGGCTGTTACAGATGTATAGATAGGCTTTGTCGGTTTGAGAGCGGCAGGTTGTGAATGGGTAAACTGATTAGAGGAAATTGAAACTACTTCAGCAGATTTCTTTGATCCCAAACTGTTAAATACCATTACGGCGATGACAGCTATCAGTAGGATTATTATTCCCGTTGATAGAGGATTCAGTTTTTTTCTGCTATTTTGTGCGATCACTTTATTCTTTTTATTGTTATTCTCATTAGTTTTGTTTTTTTTATTGCTCATTGGTTATTCCTTATTTTCTGTATTTCTCTTTTTTCTTGAAGATAATTATGTGAGTTTCAGATTTGTTTAAGGTTTCAACTCAACAGAGCAGTTTTATAGTCTTTAATGGTGGGGGATAGGCAAAGCTCAATCTATAAGGCATAGATATAAAGCTGTGACATTGAGTTGTGTCTTTGTATATAAGAGATTTTGTTGTAATGAAAGGATTAAAACTATTTTGCTTTGAAAATGATATGTCTTTTTCAAAATTTTCACTGGAAATTGAACAGCAGCTATGAGAATCGTGATTGGAAAGGGGAACAATATGGAGCATCTGAGAACAATTGTTCAATTGTTTTGCCATATGGCAGTTTGTTGCTGCATCTGCAGATATTGAGATGAATAATATTGTTACTAATATGGCAAGGGTTTTTTCCAAATATATTTCCTGATTGAGTTAATTATAATAAAGTTTATGGATTTTATCAACTATAATTGTGGATCTCTGTGGCAAACACGAATTTTGATCACATAATCAGTGATGGGGTATCATTTTCGGATCGTTACAATGTT
>JAEINM010000382.1 GCA_016342385.1 Spirochaetaceae bacterium
AACGTACAGGTACAGCGGGTGGATCATACCAATGGGATCCTGGAAATCCTCGGATTTGACGGATTTGCCGGAACGGAGATTTTCCAGATAATGCACTATCAGCCCAGTCGGGACAGAGTGGAAGAGGCAGTACTCCCCTCCTGGGTGTCCCATTGGACCGCCTATAAGAAGTTTGAACAGCCTAAGGAGATTTCCTTAGAAGAGGCCATGGTGCAGCAGAAGGTTCTTCCCGAAGATGAGGAAGATACATACTGCCCGGAACTGGAATCGGAAACAGCCCCCGATGATGACTACGACACTCATGACATACAGATTCAGGGTGCCCGGATTCATAACCTGAAAAGTGTGTCCATGAGCATTCCAAAAGAAAAGATAACCCTGATTACCGGAGTCTGCGGCAGTGGTAAATCCAGCCTGGCTTTTGATACCATTTTCGCTGAAAGCCAGAGGCAATTTATGGATCTGGTTATGTCGAACCAAATGCTGGCCGATACTTTTGCCCACAGCCGAGTCGACAGGATTTCCGGATTACAACCGTCAATTGCCATTGCACAGCGCAGTCTGGGAGCAAATCCCCGCTCGACAGTCGGTTCGGTCACCCATATTGCCGATGTTTTCAAGCTGCTGTTTTCAGCGCTGGGAAACCGGTTTTGCCCCTGCTGCCAAAGCCCTGTCGACGAGTCAAACGTCTGTGCTCAGTGCGGAGAGATCCTATTTGACCGAACACCCCAGATGTTCAGCTATAACCACCCCGACTATATGTGCCCTGTCTGTAAGGGCCTGGGCGAGGAGCTGCAGATAGACAAAGACCTGATAGTAGAGCATCGGAATAAATCGCTCCTCGACAGCGCATCCTCCCTCTACGGAGACCTGAGAAAACACCGGAAAAAACCCAATGCCAACTGGATGCGCGGGGAGATTCTGGCTCTGGCAGATGATATGAAAGTTGACCTTGATCAGCCTTTTGACCGTCTCCCGGAGGATTTCAAAAATCAGTTCTTTTACGGATCCGAGGGGCGGGAAGTGAGCTTGAGCTACGAAAACTCAAAAGGACGTAGCGGTGTCATCACCAGGCCCGTGGAAGGAGCTGTAAATCTGATCCATCGTCTGGTCAATGATACAAAATCCACCAGAGGCCTTGAAAATGCTAAACGCTTTATGTCCAGAAAAACCTGTAGCCGGTGTCACGGCGAACGTCTCCTTGAAGTGGGACGAATGGTCAGCATTCTGGGATACCGCTATCCGGAAATCATGAACATGACCATAGATAAACTGACCTCCCGATGCCATAGTATTTACAGCCATATGTCTGAGGAGGAACGGAAAAAGGGAAAAAGTATGCTGGTAAAAATTCTCTACCGCCTAAAACGGGTGGAGTGTGTGGGTCTAAGCTATATCACACTGGACAGAAGCATTCCCAGTCTCTCGGGAGGAGAAGCTCAGCGGCTGAAGCTGGCCACCCAGTTCGGCACGGGACTCTCCGATATTCTCTACATTATGGATGAACCCTCCAGGGGACTGCACCCTCGTGATTACCGTTTTTTAATGGATTCTCTGGTGGATCTTAAAAAGTATGGAAATACCGTCATACTGGTTGAACATAAAAAAAGCTTCCTCTCGATTGCAGATAAACACATTCAAATGGGACCCAAGGCGGGACGCTATGGAGGAAAAGTGGTTCTGCAGCACGAAGGAACTGAAATAGGAAATGACCTGATTTCAGAAGATATTCAGGAAGATTTCGATGCTCTGAAAGTTGTTGAACCGGAAGGCAGGCTCAATGAAGAGAATTCTGCCATTCACATAAAAGGAGCTTCAACCAACAACCTGAAAAACATCGATGTGATACTACCCAAAGGGGAAATGACTGCCCTTATCGGTGTTAGCGGTTCGGGAAAGAGCAGCCTCATAGCCAAAACCCTCTATCCGCATATGCTGAAGTCACTGGGCAAAAGTACAGATATGAAGGGAGATTTTAGCGGGATCTCGGGGATCGAATCCTTTATCGATGTAAATTATGTGAACCAGAAACCTATCGGCAGCAATTCACGGTCTAATCCCGGAACCTATACGGGAGTCTTCGATCTAATTAGAAAGTGTTACGCCAATACCCCCGGGGCTGCGGCACAGAAAATGGGTAAAGAACACTTCAGCTTTAATTCAAAAAAAGGCCAGTGCCCCCAGTGTGCCGGTCTGGGAGAAGTAGCTGTCAACATGCATTACATGGAGGATATCGCCATTCCCTGTAATGCCTGCCGGGGAAAGCGCTACAATCGAAAAGTATTGGAAATTAAGAGGAATGATTATTCCATAGGCGATATTCTTGAAATGGAAATCAGCCAGCTTCTCAAGCTTTTTAAGGAGGTCGAGGAGATTTTTCTGATGCTTTCAATGCTGGAAAAAGTGGGACTGGGTTATTTGAAACTGGGACAGAGTGCATCTTCCCTCTCGGGAGGTGAGGCGCAGAGAATAAAACTGGCAAAGGAGTTATACCGCAGCGACTGTGCCAATGTTCTGTATATTCTGGATGAACCGACTACAGGTCTCCATTCAGAGGATGTTGATAAAGTTACCCGTGTACTACAGGAGCTGAAGGATAAAGGAGCAAGCCTTATTATCATCGAACACAATCTTCGGCTGATTCAGGAATGCGATTACATCGTAGAACTGGGACCCGGCGGAGGAGATCAGGGAGGAAATGTCCTGAGAATGGGATACCGTCAAAAGTAAAAAAAGTTTATGATTGATTAAGGAGCCTGTCGGACTCAATGACAATTCCAATGGAGGCATACTATGAATCCCACTTCTGAAAACCCTTATATTATGGGAATCAACAGAGTACAGGACTATATCGAAAACCATTTGGATAAAACCATGACCGTTAAGGAACTTGCAGATATTGCGGCTTTTTCGCAGTATCACTTTCTGCGGATATATGGACTTCTGACGGGAGAAACGCTCTATGCATTTATTAAAAGGCTTAGGTTGGAAAAGGCTGCTTTTCTCCTGTCCTCCCGCAGAGACCGCTCAATTACAGATATTGCATTGAGCGTAGGCTTTTCCAATCAGGCCTCCTTTGCCAAAGCCTTTAAACAGAAATTCGGGATTAGCGGAAGAGAGTATCGCAATAAGAACAAATCCGTCGAAGAGGTCCGATTCACAGGATACTCTCATGAGGAAATAGACATGAATATTCAACCGGTGGATATTCAAATACGAACAGAAAAAGCCCGAAAACTGATCTACCTGCGCTACACCGGCCCCTATAAAGGAGACAGTGATTTGTTTTCAGAGATGTTTCAAAAACTGTATCAATGGGCCAATGAACGGGATCTGGTTTCCCGAAACTCCAGGTGGTTTGTTATTTACCACGACCTGGGCTTGGAAACCGATGAGGATCAGCTGAGGCTGAGCGTCTGCATGTCTGTTGACCGCAACGTGGCATTAAACGGAGAAATCGGACTCCTTGAACTAAAGGAGGGCAAGTACGGTGTGGGCCGTTTCCACGTCAATCCATCTGAATACGGAAAAGCCTGGTACTATATGTTTGCTAACTGGCTTCCCGGAAGCGGCTTCAAACCGGATGAAACATTCGCCCTGGAACATTACCCCCCAGCTGAGCTATCACCTGAAGGCAAACGACTGGTAGAGATTTATATACCGATTGTAAAGTCATGAGAAACAGCATCAACGACTAGTGAAACAGAAAGAAATAAAGCTATCCTTTTCCCATGAACTTAAGCGATCCCCACATTGAAGATTATGAAGATGATTTCTTCGAAAAAATTGACATCGACTCTGAATCACTTTCGGGAAAGAACTTTCAGGACTGCCATTTTAAAAACTGCCGGTTCAGTGACTGCGATTTTTCCCGGGCCAGAGGTTATAACATGCACCCCGGAGAAAATAAAATGAAAGGAGCCATATTCACCTACCCCGATATAGTGAATTTATTGTCCCCTCTCGGTATATTTATAAACGATAAATAAGCCTATAAAATTGAATTCAGGAAAAGGTTTATAAATAAATCCCGATAGACCGGATCTATATAATTCTTCAAATTTATCACCTAAAACATTCCTCATTAATAATCCTTATACAATATCCGGAATA